>JAJGAH010000017.1 GCA_020844525.1 Eubacterium sp. | reverse complement strand
AGAAATTCTTGAAAATTCAGATTTGGATAAAGTTCTAAAGGATAAAGCAAATTATACAGAAGAAAGCAAACCGGTTATTACAGATGATGATTATTTTCATGATGACAGGAACATTATCATTAGTCGCCATCCTCGATATATGCCAGTTTTCTTTCACAAACATACTTTTTTTGAAATTGTTTATGTCCTTTCGGGACATTGCACACAAATCTTCGATAAGAGTGAGATCCACCTTGCAACAGGAAATCTATGTTTTATTGCTCCTTCGACAACCCATGCAATTTCAGTGATCGATAACAGTATTGTCCTGAATTTATTAATCCGGCACGAAACTTTGATGGATATATTCATGAATACAGTAAGAGATAAATCTACCCTTGCAGAATTTCTGCTATCAGGCTATTATGAACAGCCTAAATATCCCTATCTAATCTGCCATATTGGAAAGGATCGTATTATCCGAAACTATATTCTGGATATGTATGAGGAGCAGATTCATTTCGATGAGTATTCGGATCGCATTCTTTGCAGTATCATGACCTTGTTTTTTGCACAACTTACACGTCGCCACGGAGGCGGATATGAACTCGCAAACAACGCCTCTGAAACTGATAAAATTACAGATGCGATTCTGAGCTTCATCCTCAATCATTATGCTTCTGTTACACTTGAAGAGCTTTCAAAGCAATTTCATTTTTCAGCTTCCTATTGCTCTAAGCTGATATATGCTTCCACAGGTCATACATTCCTCCAACTGCTTAATGATGTCCGCATACAACGTGCAACCAGTTTGTTAGCGAATACCAAACTTCCTGTTTCAAAGATAAGCACCGTTGTCGGTTACAAAAATACAGAAACATTTATACGTAACTTCCAGAAGAAACAGGGGAAAACGCCCGGACAGTACCGGACATGTAATTAAAAAACCTGAAATTCCAGCTTACACCAACATAATACTGATACGTTTCAGAGCTCACCTTTAAATAATAGGCTTAAGAAACCCCGGAAATCATTTTCTGATTTCCGGGGTTTCTGTAATCTTCATATTGAATAATTGTCACATCACCAGTTCGTCGCAATATCCAGCTGATATGGATTTGCTACTGCAAAACCACCGGTATCCACTACGATGCCTGTACCCAGGCTGGTGGCAACCAGAGATCCGCGTGGACGGACACTGAGGTTTGCTGCAACCATGACGTAGCCTCCAAGCATCTTGACACCATCAGAACGAACCCAGTACTCATCTGTGTTGCCCATGCTTCGCATGATGCTGACAACACCGGACATGTCCATATTGTAGTAGGTCTCTGCACCGCTCGGGCCCTGAATTCTGCCTGCTGCGGCAGTGAGCACCGCTCCTGAATAGGAAGAGGAATTATCCGTCGTAGTTGTCGTATCCGTTGCAGCCGGCGCCTGTGTAGGTGTTGGCGTAGGCGTTGCCGGTGTAGGCGTTGCCGGCGTAGGCGTTGTCGTAGACGCAGCAGTCTGACTTGCACTGTTGGATGAAGCTGATGTACTGCCGGAAGAAGCTGTTGCTGCCGGCGACGCAGACGACGTATTCGATGAAGAGGAGCCGGATCCCGCATTTGTGGAGCTGCTGCTCTTTGTCTCCTCTTCTGCAATTGCTGTCGCTGTTGAAGTCCGCTTCTCCTGTGAAGCCGCGGCGTCAGCTGCCGCCACCTCGTCTGCAGCCTTCTGATTCAGGGCGTCGATATTTTCCTGCTGCTTCTGAATACTCTCCAGAAGGTCTGCCGCAGAGCTCTGTGCACCTTCCAGAGATGCCGCATATCCATCTACATCCTGACGGGTAGCATCCACAAGCTCCTGGATCTCCTCACGCTTGTTCTTGCTCTGCTCCTGCAGCGTGGAAATCTGCTCTGCTTCTTTCTGGACCTGTTTCTGCTTGTCTTTTACTGTCTCACAGGTCTGGGCATATTCCTTCAGGATCTTGCGGTCATAGCTGGTCAGCTCTGAGACATTCATGCTTGCATTCAAAAAATCACTGAAGTTCTTCGAAGAAAGCAGTGTGTCCAGCATGCTATTGTTGCTTCCGCTCTCATAAATGTACTGGATACGCACCTTCATGCTCTGCGCCTGCTTTGATTCCTGCGCCTTTGCATCTGCAAGCTCCTGGCTGACATCATCGTACTGTTCCTGCGTGTCGCTGTACTGTGCCTGAAGCTTGTCAAGCTGATCATTCAGATCCGTCAGCTGATCATTCAGGCTCTGCAGATACTCGATCGCATTATCTTTCTTGGTCTGAAGATCACTGATTCTGTCCTCCGCGTCCTGATATTCTGATTCCGAAGCGCTCTTCTTCGCCTGCGCCGCCTGCAGATCATCCTGTGTGGATGCTGCCACCGGGCTGGCCAAAGAAAGCCCTGAAACCAGCAATGCCGCAGATAACGCGGCAGAAGTCATTTTCTTCCATCGTATCATAAATGTTCACCTTTACATGTAGTTCCGACCCCGCATCTGTATGGCACACAGCCGGATCGATAGTCAATGTTTCTCCTCCTGAAATTAGCAACGAAATGATTATAGCATACTGTTTTTAATTTTAAAAGCTTTTTGTAACCTTTTGTAACTTTTCCGAAATATATTTGTCTCTTTCCACAAAAAAAGACTGTCTGCACAAGCCTTCACAGCCTGTGCGACAGTCTTTCTATACATTTTCAGAGTATTCTCTATGCCAAAATTACTTAAGAGTAACCTTTGCACCCTGCTCCTCAACCTTAGCCTTGATGTCATCAGCCTCAGCCTTGGAAGCACCCTCTTTGATAACCTTCGGAGCAGAATCAACAAGATCCTTGGCATCCTTCAGTCCAAGTCCGGTGATCTCACGAACAACCTTGATAACCTTAACCTTGTTCGGGCCAACCTCAGTCAGCTCAACGTCGAACTCAGTCTTCTCCTCAGCAGCCTCAGCAGCGCCTGCGCCCGCAGCAGCTACAACAACACCTGCGGATGCAGATACACCAAACTCTTCCTCGCAAGCTTTTACGAGATCGTTCAGCTCAAGTACAGATAACTCTTTAATAGCAGCAATGAATTCTTCTGTTGTTAATTTAGCCATTGTAATTTTCCTCCAATTATTATTTGATTCTTTCTATTCATTCAAAATCTGATCTCTCTGAAGCTTTCTTCAAAAAGATCTCTGCGCTTGTGACCTTTTACTATGCACAGCGCTCACTGCAGATTATTCTGCAGCCGGTGCAGCCTCTTCGCCGCCTTCCTTCTCTGCAATCTGCTTGATTACACGAGCGAAGTTTGCGATCGGTGCCTGCATGCTTCCGAGCAGTCGGCTCAACAGAACCTCTCTGCTTGGTACCTCTGCAAGAGCAGAAACTGCCTTCTGATCATAGAAGCTTCCTTCTACGACACCGGCGATCAGCTCAAGCTGCGGGTTCTTCTTGGCGAAGCCAGCAAGAATTCTTGCCGGAGCAGTCGCATCATCCTTGGAGATTGCGATTGCGTTTGTGCCGTTCAGATACGGTACGAGGCTCTCGAAATCTGTTCCCTTGAATGCGAGATGCATCATTGTGTTCTTGTAGACCTTGTAGTTGACGCCAGCCTCTCTGAGAGATTTACGAAGCTGTGTATCCTGTGCCACATTCAGTCCGCTGTAGTTTACAAGGACTACGGAAGCAGCACCGTCAACTGCGTTGGAAATCTCTTCCACAACCGGTTTCTTAAGTTCTACCTTTGCCATGATCTGGTATACCTCCTTATTTTGATATGTGTACCAGCCAAATATGTGCAAAAAAATCCGCCCGGATCAGCCGGACGGATCAGAATTCTTCATAAAACATGCATAAAGAATCGACATCCTCGGCAGGCGCTTTTGCGCTTACGTCTTGCGACACCTGCTGTCTTCGGCGTGATACAAATGGTATCTTAAACTTAACTCTAATAGATGTCAAGTTAATTTTTTAAAAAAAGCCTCGGCTTAGCCGGGGCAAATATATCAGCTGATATATATGTCATTTTATTACATTTCCATATTCCGGGAACCGGACTTTGATGTAATCCTTAATCACCTCCACACACTGTTCTCTCCCGATTCTTGCGCTGTTCAGCGTCATATCGTAGTTAACAGGGTTGGTCCAGTTCTTGCCGCCGGAATAATAATTGTAGTATTTCGCCCGGTAGGTGTCCGTACTGTGAATAAGCTGATGGGCCCTGCGCTCGGAGACGTGCATCCGATTCATGATGGATTTGACACAGTCGGCCCTGGGGGCCTCAATGTAGAGGCTGATCACATTTTCATAATCCTTCAGGATGTCATCCGCACACTTGCCGATGATGATGCAGCTCTCTGTCTTCGCCAGACTCCGGATCAGCTCCGCCATGATGTTAAAGAGATTGACATCGGAGATAAATCCCTTCTCATGTGGCTCGAGGACTGTCGACCCCGGCATCTTCCGGAGAAAGTTCGCGATGTATCTGCCCCGGAGCCTCTCGTCTGATTCCACGAAGAGGCTTTCATCGATACCGCTCTCATCAGAGGCCATCGTAACCAGCTGCCTGTCATAGCAGGGAATTCCCAGCTCTTCTGAGAGGCGGGTCCCGATATATTTTCCACCGCTTCCAAATCCCCGGGCGATTGTGATCACGTAATTTCTCATACTCTGCAATCCTCCTCGTATCTCAGACCTGCCTCTATGACCTGCAGATAACATATTATCTGATTCTTTACTACGTACCTGCAGCTTCATAGGAGCGTTTTATGATAATCATCTGTCTTTTTCCAATGACCGGCTGCAATATCAGACAAATATGACTAACCGAATAGCTGGTTCCATTCGCAGAGATGTCTCTTACACCAAAATCAGCCAGAATATTCAGGCGGATCAGTCCTTATCTGCCTTCAGCACTGCGTTCAGCATAACGGATGCGCCCTCTGTGCAGTGCTCCGGTGAGGAGTACTCCGGCTCGCAATGGGAAAGGCCGTCCTTGGACTGTACGAAGATCATCGTTGAGGGCAGTACATAGGATGCAAACTGCGCGTCATGACCGGCACCGGAATGGATATACTGATGTGAGACGCCCAGCTCCTCGCAGGCTTCCTTGACATAGCCCACCAGCTTCTTGTTCCAGTAAACCGTATCTCTGTTCCATGCCTTCTCTACCTTGCAGGTGCAGCCCGCCCATTTCATATTCTCGCAGCTCTTTACGATGGCAAGCACCTTGTCAAGCACCTTCGGGTCCTCATGTCTGCAGTCAAAGGAAAAATCGAAGTAATCCGGTACGCAGGTGTGTACACAAGGATGGCATACCACCTCGCCGGTCGTATATACCAGCTCCGGATAGCCGAGCTTGTCGATCTCGTCGTGCAGATATACAAGCGCCTCTGCCGCTGCCAGGAATGCATCCTTCCTCTTCGGCATCGGGAATGTACCTGCGTGGGTAGTCTGGCCATAGAATTTCAGACGGTAATTGAACATGCCCAGTACGCAGTCCACAACACCGATATCATTGCCGTTGTCCTCCAGAATCGGTCCCTGCTCGATGTGCGTCTCAAAATAGCACTGATAGCGGTCCGGGCTCAGACGATATTTCTTCTCTCCCTTGTATCCTGATTTTTCGAGGGCCTCGCCAAAGGTGCTCTTGTTATCCAGAATGCTCTTGGACGCCATCATATCCTCGTACTTGAATCCGCTGCGGATTTCCTCCGGCAGGTAGTCATAGCACACAATTCCGGAGCACATCATAGCCGGCGGATAGAGGGAGCCCTCCTCATTGGTCCAGATCATCGCTGTGAGCGGATGCTTGTGCGGAATGTTCTCCTTCACGATCGTGGTCAGAACCTCCATGGCGGACATAACACCGAGAATACCGTCGTAATTACCGCCGTTCTTTACGGAATCCACATGGGATGCCATGACGATTCTTTTTGCGTCCGGATCACTGCCCGGGATGGTCGCGTACATATCACCGACATCGTCAACCTCGATGGTCGCGCCGATCGCCTTCATCCGCTTCGTGTACTCCTCCCTCGCCTGGATTGCCGCCGGGGAAAGGGAGTATCTTGTGATGCCGCCGTGACCCGCATCGCCATATTTGGAAAATGTTTTGATCATATCTGTCATACGTTCCTGACTGCACTTATACATAAAAAACACCGCCCTTTCATTTATGTTCTGTATTTATCTGAAATCCTATAAAAAATTCACGTTGTTATCTCTGTTTTTCCTGTTTATGATTGGTTATATCCGGGTTCTTTTTTACAGTCCTTTAAGATCGTCTATCCATGCGCTTCACCCTGCCTTCTGCCTTACACTCACCCGGCGCTTCCCTTCGGTAATCGCATGAACCGGGCAGACCAGCATGCACAGCTCGCAGCCCACGCATTTCCCGGGGTCCATGCCGGCTTTTCCATTTGCCGGATTTAGATGAATGGCCTGATGGCCGCCATCGAAGCAGGATATATAGCATCTGCCGCAGCCGATGCACTTTGAGGTGTGGAAAGCGGGATACGCGATGGAATGCCTGTCGAGTTCATCGGTATTGACAAGATTCGGGATAGCTCTGCCGACCAGCTGGTCCACAGAGGAAAAACCCTCTTCGGCAAGGTATCTCGCCAGCCCGTCCTTCAGATCGTCAATGATCCGGTAGCCATACTGCATGACGGCTGTGGTGACCTGCACGGTCTCACATCCAAGGGCAATGAACTCTGCCGCGTCCCTCCAGGTCTCGATACCGCCCATACCGCTGATTGCCGCCCCCGCCAGCTTCGGGTCCTTGCGGAGGTCCTGAATAAAGCGAAGGGCAATCGGCTTCACGGCTTTTCCGGAATAACCGCCGACCGCGGATTTTCCGGTGACAGAGGGTGCAGAGACGAAGGAGTGCAGGTTCACATTTATGACGCTCTTAATCGTGTTGATGGCCGCCAGTCCATCCGCCCCAGCCTCAACTGCTGCCTCCGCCGGAAGCTCCATGTTTGTGATATTCGGCGTCATTTTTGCCAGAACCGGAAGGCTTGTGCCCTTCCGGACCGCCCTGGTATACCGTGCCACCAGCTCCGGCCTGGTTCCCACGTCACTGCCGAGTCCATTGCCCGACATATGGGGGCAGGAAAAATTGCACTCAATGGCATCGGCACCTGCCTCCTCCATTTTTTGAGCCAGATACGTCCACTCATCCTCATCTCTCCCCATGATGGATGCAAGAATGACCTTGGCCGGATAATCCCGTTTCAGCCTGCGGATATAGCTGATATTTTCCTCCAGCGTATGATCGGAAATCTGCTCGATGTTCTTGAAGCCGAGGAATGGATTGCTTTCCTTGGACAGCGTGGAAAATCTTGGTGAGGTCTCCTCCGGAACAAACATGCCGATGGTCTTGAAGGCAACTCCTGCCCATCCCATCTCGAAGGCCTTGGCAATCATCTCATAATTGCTGCCCACGATGGAGGAGGACAGCAGGAAGGGATTTTCAAAGGTAATTCCCATCGAATGCACCGTAAGATCCGGCTCAGGCTCCACCGCCTGCTCCTGTGCCTTCTCCGGCAGCTCCATGACGAGTGTCCGGATGTCCACCGGACGGTCAATGCGCTTTCTGAGACAGACATTCATGCAGGGTGCATTGCAGAAGCTGCAGGCACTGCCTCTTTTTGCGATGGCGCCGTCCAGATTCTCGAATCGCAGGGACCGGATCAGTCCCGCAATATCTACGCCCTCAGGACAGGCCTCCTGACAGGGTGCCTGGTAACATAACAGGCATCTGGCGCTTTCTGTTTCTCTGCGGATCCGGATATATTCTGATGCGTATTCCATATTATGTCACCTCCTGACATTCTGCCTTATCTGATCAACGCTTCCGCGGTACCCGCTTGACGAATTTTCCATCTCCTGGCGTGCCGACATATTCTCCGTTATCATAGACCAGCTTGCCTCGCAGATAGGTCTGTACCGGATAACCGTGAAGCTTCTTGCCCTCCCAGATCGTATGGTCGTAATCGGAATGCATGTTGTTCACGCTGATTGTGAAGTCCTTCTCAGGATCATAGATCACAATATCCGCGTCCTTGCCGATGGCAATGGCGCCCTTGTTCTCACATCCGAAGATTCTGGCCGGATTGGTGGAGCAGACGGCCACGACTCTCTCAAAGCTCAGCTTTCCGCTGTTGGCTGCGTTGAGCATGTATGGATACAGATTTTCTACACCTGCACATCCATTCGGAATCTTAGTGAAATCGTTGATGCCCCAGTCCTTCTCATAGCTCTGGAACGGACAGTGGTCAGTGGCGACTGTATCAATAAACCCGGATTTCAATGCCGTCCAGAGAGCATCCTGGCTCTCCTGCCCCTTCATAGGCGGGGAGCAGACGAAATTTCTGCCGTCCGGCCTCTTGTAGACATCACAGGTGAATTCAAGGTACTGCGGACAGGTCTCAATGTAGACCTCGTGTCCCTCCTCCTTCGCCCTGATGCAGGCCTCCAGGCCTTCCTTATCTGCCATATGTACCAGATAGACCGGTGTCTCCAGATGTGAAGCCCAGTGGACAACTCTCTTGTCTGCCTCAGCCTCCACAAATTCCGGCCGGCTCATATAATGGTACCAGGCGGATGTCTTTCCCTCCTTAAGATACTGGGCGGTGCGCAGGTCGATCAGGTCCGGATTCTCCGTGTGTACATTGATCATGGCGCCCAGCTCTTTGGCACGCAGCAGCAGGGTTGCAAGCATGCCGTCATCAACCATCATGCCTTCCTTCTTGTAGACCAGGAAGCATTTGAAGCTTGTGATGCCTTCCTCAACTGCCTTTTCCATCTCATCGAGAATCTCTCCGCCGTTGAGATCCGTGATGCAACAGTGGAATGCATAGTCGCTGCAGGCGTCTGTCTCGCAGATCTCCTTCTTGGAATTGACAAGGCCCCGGATGGTCTCTCCCTTATGCTGTACCGGATAGTCGAAGATCGTGGTCACGCCGCCGCATACTGCTGCACGTGTACCGGATTTGTAGCTGTCCGCCGACACGGTCCCGCCAAAGGGCATCTGCATATGGGTGTGTGCGTCGATTGCGCCGGGAAGCACGAGCTTCCCTGACGCATCTACCACCTTTTCGGCCGTTCCCGGCAGGTCCTTTCCGATGGCTGTAATCTTTCCGTCTGTCACTGCCACATCTGCAGGAAAGCTGCCGGACGCTGTGACGACAGTACCTCCTTTAATCAGTAAATCCATACATATCCGCCTCCCTTACTACAAAACTGTAATCTTTTCACGGAAAAACCTCCGTCTTGCCGGTATCTTCTGCCGCAAAAACAATTCATCTTTATGATGAAAGTACACTGTTTACTGGAAGTTCTCCGGCTTGTAGACAAGTTCAAGTCCGGATCTCTGGTAAATCTGTGCAATCTCCAGAAGGTCCATGCCGCCTGCATCTGCAGATGCAAGATTTGACACCCAGGTAACACCGAAGTCTACTGTTCCGTTGTTGACAGCGGTTGTCTCGGAAATGTCTCCTCCTCCGGATACAATGTTGACTGTCAGGCCCACATTCTTGTAATATCCGAGCGCATCAGCCACGTAATAGCCCATAAACTGTGCCTGCGGCAGCCATTTCAGCTGGATGGAAACCTCGGATTTCTCCGGCTTGAAGGTACCGTCGGAAGACTTTGCAGCCTCGATATACTGCTTGTCGCGGATATCATCCAGTGTAAAGCCCTGCAGCTTGTCCTGTGCACTGGAATCGTCCAGAGACACATACTTCTTTGCAAGGTCCAGCGTCTGCTGCATCGCATCGTCATCCATGTTTCCGATATCTGTTACCGTATTACCCTTTGTATCAGTGGTCACGAGCTTAGCCACCTCAGAGGCCATATAGTTCTGGTGGTCCTGAGATACAGAGGATCCTGCCTCATATACAATCTGCGCGGCCTCCTGCGGATGCGCTACGGCATATTCCCAGCCCTTGAGGGACGCATACAGGAATGCCTCAACTGTCTGCGGATTTTCCTGTGCAAAGGTCTTCGTGCAGAAGATATTGTCCTCCAGCATTGCCACACCCTCATCGTTCATATCAATAATGTGGGCCTTATCACCATATCCGTAGCCGCCGTCGTAGCTGTTGCACACAAGCCCCAGCTCGTTATAGCTCATGGCAGAGGCAAGGGTAATAGAATCATCATCAAATCCGTCCATCGTAAAGTCCTGACTGAGGTAGTCCGTCGGAAGCCCATACTTGGAGAGAAGTGCTTCGATCTCATATTCATTGCCCAGTCCCCAGTTGCCTACCTTGCCGGCCTGCGCAGCCGCCTTGATGATGTCCTCCTTGCTCAGACCATCGTTTTCCGACGCCGCATGGATCTCATCACTGGACCAGACCTTGTTGCCACTGGAATCTGTTGTAAAGGATTCAGAGCTGGAGACTGTCGAGGATGCGGTTACATTTTCTGTTGATGAAGCACTGACGCCCTCTGACCCGGCAGAGGATGCCGCATAGGCTGATGCAGATGCCGCTGCTGATGAGGATGCGGCTGCGGCTGATGTACCGGAAGTACCTGTCGAAGAACTGCTTCCACATCCTGCAAGCAGGGACACGGTCATCGCGGCCGTGCCGGCCATGCATATCATTCTTTTCCATCCATTCTTTCTCATAGGGTCTCCTCCTTTTTGTTGTAAAAATAGGATGTAACAGAAGCATTGCATCCATATGTCTGCCTGGAACATTTTTATCTAATCAGTGCGTTGCACCGGTTAAACCGTAATCTGCCGACCTGGCGCACTGCACCGGTTAAACCTGCTTCTATAGATCTGAATACATTTCCTGTTCCTAAATAAATGTGCTGATGCACCAGTAAATCTTCAGTGGTATCTTCGCATTACCAGGGACTGCACCAACATCAGAATGACATAGGCCACAAGGCCGATGATACAGGCGGCTGTGATATACACCCAGGCTGTTGCATACTGGGCGAGAACGATATTCTCACGGATCTGTCTGCCGACCCCGGTGATATACTCCGCAAAATATTCGCTGACAATCGCCGTCATGATGCTGGCCGGTACTGAAACCTTTAATGCGGTAAAAATATAGGGAACCGAATTTGGCAGCTGCAGCTTAAGAAACACCATTCTCTTCGGTGCCGCGTAGGTTGCCATCAGGTCCTTTGCAAAAGGCTTCAGCTCTGTCAGTCCGCGGTAAGCATTCAATCCCATATCCGCTGCCGCGATCAGCATGACAACCAGAATCTTGGCCACTGTGCTGCGGGTGCTCGCCGTACTGGATACGCTTCTGGTCCAGTTGTTCATGACCGGTGCCAGTGCTACGACCGGGATGGATGCAAAGGCACCCACAATGGAAAGTCCGCCCTTTCCGAGATTCGGAAACATGGATGCCAGAATGGCTGCTCCGTATCCCAGAAGGCTTCCGGCGATCAGACCGATCAGCGCAACCACAACTGTATCTCTTGTATTCACCAGTACCTTCCCTATGTTGTCATGCATCAGTGCTGCGATTTTCGTTGGAACCGGAAGTGTAAAGGTGTCCGTGTGAAACATTGCCTGAAGAATCTGTCCCTGCCACAGAGCGAAGATCAGGATTCCCAGGAGAAGCGGCAGGATAATTGTCGCCGCAGCCTGTACCTTTTTGTTTTCAGAGAGTCTCTGCGCCAGGCTCTTTCTGCGTCCTATTTTTCTCTGCATCCCGTCCATATATTTTCTCCTTTCCCGCGATCCTTCCGATCCACGATGCACTTCTCTTCTGCGGTGAAACCAGAATCTCAATCAGGCTGATCAGCTGTGTGCTGAAGATTCCGATAAACGCGCTGAAGAACACAATCAGCCAGAAGACGTATATGTTCATCGCATGCTTCAGTGACTGTGAAAGCATGCATCCAAGTCCTCCGTCACCCTGCAGGGTATCGACCAGAATTGATGCCGTGATCGCCATCGGCGCCGCTATTTTCAATCCTGTGAAGAGGTAAGGCACTGCAGATGGGATCAAAACCTTTGTGTAGAGCTGTCTCTTCTTTGCAGCGTAGGTATACATCAGATCGTACTTTTCCTTTGCCACAGACTTGAAGCCAGCCAGGGTGTTGGCCGCGACCGGGTAAAAGCTCAGGATTGCGGCGATCACCAGACGGCTGCGGTTGATATCTCCCGTGATTGCCAGAATAATCGGGGCAAGTCCAAGAACCGGTATCAGCTGGATCAGCATCAGATAAGGAAAGATCAGTTTTTCAACCACACCGGAGAGCTTCATCAGCAGTGCCAGCAGAAATCCGAGGGAAGCGCCGATTGCAAATCCTCCGAGCGCCCGAAGCAGTGTTGCGGATGCGCTGGTGAAAACCACCTGCGTCGCTGTCATGCCGCCGGATACTGCCTTCGTGGATATCGCTGCAGCCAGTACCTGATAAAGATGCGGGAGGATGTTTTCCGGGGTCCGTTTCGTCATTGCCACGACGGTTGCTCCGATCTCCCAGGCTGCAATCACGATGACGGCCCAGAACAGGATCTGAAACCACTTCTTTGTTGTCAGTGAGAGATATTTTTTCTTCATGAAAAACTGCCTCCTTCGAAACTGTTGCGTACCTTCAGTACAAGCTGGCTGAATTCCGGAGTTTCCTTCATCTCGAGGGTGCGGGGCCTCGGTAGATCTTTATCAACGATGGCGGACAGGCGTCCGGGATGAGGCGAGAGGACGCAGACCCGGTCGGAAAGAAATACCGCTTCCTGGATGTTGTGTGTCACGAAAAGAATGGTCTTGTTTGTCTTTCTCCAGATCTGCAGAAGATCCTCATGGAGCTTCTCCTTTGTAAATTCATCCAGCGCGGAGAACGGCTCATCCATCAGGAGGATATCCGGCTGGATTCCCAGCGCTCTCGCGATATTGACTCTCTGCTGCATGCCGCCGGAAAGCTGATTCGGATAGTGGTTCGCGAAATTTGTAAGTCCAACCATCTCCAGCATCTCATCCGCCCGTTCTGACCGCTGCTGCTTTGTCTGATACATCATCTCCAGCGGAAGCTCGACGTTCTTCTTCACGGTCCGCCAGTCAAAAAGCACCGGTGCCTGAAAGACGAATCCGAATTTGTGCTGCAGCCTGACCTCCTTCGGTGTCATTCCTTCTATATGAATGTCACCGTCTGTGGGCTCCTGCAGATCTGCCACGCACCGGAGCAGCGTTGTCTTTCCACATCCGGAAGGGCCGAGCAGCGATACGAATTCACCTTTTTTGATGTTCAGATTCACGCCTGTGATCGCCTGCACATCGTTGCCCTTGTTGTCCTGAAAGGTCACA
>JAJGAH010000016.1 GCA_020844525.1 Eubacterium sp. | reverse complement strand
CCGGCAAAGGATGTCATCAATGCACTGGCTGTCGGTATCGTGTCCGGCCTTGCAGCAACTGGTGTGAACCAGATCTACAAGCAGCTCACAAAGACAGGGGAGTGAGAGGAGGTGATCCTCGTATCTCGGCAGTCCCTTCCGTCAAAGGGACAAGGAACTACATGACTCTTCGGGTGTCACAGCCCGGAGGGCTTTTTCGTTAGGAGGGAAAGATCATGAGTGAGTTTCGAGGTATTGATGTCAGTCACTGGCAGGGAGCCATTGACTGGACAAAGGTAAAAGCGTCCGGCATTCAGTTCGCAATCATCAAGGCAGGCGGATCCGATGCCGGTTTTTATACCGATCCCAGATGGGAGGAGAACTGTAAAGGGGCCAAGGATAATGGCATTGCAGTCGGAGCCTATTACTTCGTAGGTCCGGGATGCATTTCGTCGGCAGATGGAAAAGCGGATGCAGAGCGTTTCCTTGCACAGCTCAATGGAAAGCAGTTCGAGTACCCTGTGTATATCGATGTTGAGGCGACTCCTGCATCTGAAAAGGCTGGTGCGACTGAGGCAGCGATTGCATTCTGCAGGGCGATGGAAGCGGCTGGATATTACGCCGGGATCTACAGTTCCACCTATTCCGGATTCCGCGACCGACTGGATGATTCGAAGCTCACGCCATTCACCCATTGGGTTGCACAGTATGCAGCCAAATGCACCTATGGTGGATCCTATGGAATCTGGCAGTATTCGTCTTCCGGACAGGTGAACGGCATCAGCGGCAGGGTGGATATGGATGTTTCTTATCAGGACTTTCCGTCCATCATCAAGGCTGGCGGATTCAACGGATTCACGAAGCAGAGCGGAAATACGCAGACTGCCACACCGGTTCAGCCGAGTGCTCCCGTGCCACCGAGAAAGTCGGTGGAGGAACTTGCCCGAGAGGTTCTGGCTGGAAAGTGGGGTAACGGAACGGATCGAAAGAGCCGCATTGCATCCGCAGGATATGACTACGCAGCCGTTCAGGCAAAGGTAAACGAGCTGCTTCACGTACAGAGCAGACCGCAGGCGGTTTACTATACCGTGCAGCGTGGCGATACGCTTTCGGCAATCGCGAGAAAGTACGGAACAAGCGTGGCAGCTATCCAGAGGTTGAATGCATCGTTGATCCGAAACGTGAATGTGATTCAGGTGGGTTGGAAGATCAGGGTGAAATGAGAAAAACTCCCGCAGGCACCTTTGACGGTATCTGTAGGAGCTCTGGGCAGAAAAATAGAGCCCGATCTCTCGATAAGGCCCTTGCAAAAGCATTACTGCTTTTTTCTTGTGCTTATAGCTTAGGCGAT
This sequence comes from Eubacterium sp., assembly GCA_020844525.1. GTDB lineage: Bacteria > Bacillota > Clostridia > Lachnospirales > Lachnospiraceae > Bilifractor. The sequence continues at coordinate 12,036 of JAJGAH010000016.1, read as the reverse complement.
TGGAAACCAGTTGTCAATAACTAATCGCAAAAAATTGAAGGAAGATGATATCAGTGAATTTGTATCATAGTAGTCAGGATGCCTGAGCATACGTTCTACAAGCGTATGAAGCTTTTGGGCTGCCTTATGGTGTACACCTTCACTTGTGACAATCTGATCATGCATAAAGAGAATGCAAATTAGACCCTGAACGCGCTCATTGCTCATTTGATTTGCACGGATGTTACGGTTTAGCCCCTGGATATTAGAGAGCTTTTGAGTGATAAGGTAGCTTGTGCCATACCGAGAGGTATTTCTGTGCAGATCGTTAATAATACAGTCACTGTGAGCACAAGCATTGCGAATGTTTTTGCACTGCAAGAGTACAAATAGATTCTTTTGCATATCTTTCGATTTGAAACGATAGGCACAGAAACGGTAGAAATAAAGTATGGTACCAAACGGTACGAGCTCAAGAAAAACCCAGACAGGCAGGTCAGCGATGTATTTCTTGTAAATGTCTCCGGTATAAATACTGTCACGATTTTGATCTAATTCTCGCTGCAGATGCTTTTTATGATCTTCATCCAGGGAATTCATGTAGTCAGATACGATTTGGTATCCGTCCTCATTATGAAGCTCTATTTCTCTTAGAAGTTCCAGCTTAGTGAAATGCTCGATGTCAAGTGATAACTGCAGAAAAGTGTAACGAAGCTCCATATCGATTATGGCAAGATCCTGCAGGTAACCGAAATCAAGGTTTACATACTTATCCATCGGTTCCTGATTTGAGTCGAGCTGCTTATTGTAGTTCTTTCGATAGGAAGCCACACGAAAGTAGTTATTATTGTTCTCCATGTAAAGTGCAGCATCTTCGGGAGAAACAATATCAAATGTGATTCCTTTCTTTTGCATATGAGCAACCAGCTCTGCAGCTGATTTTATTGGCTTTGTCGTTGTACTCATTAAAACTTAACTCCTGTATTACAAGTTTTATCCAAATAAGGACGGGAGAATTGTCTTTTTATATTGTATCTGTTTCGTTTTAATGATTCAACGTAAACAGGATCTTTTGTGTGCATCCTCGGAGGCAGTACTCCGGGGATTTTTTATTGGCCTTCTTAAAAAAACAAGAGCAGGGTTCGTTGCTAACATCCACAAATAAGGCCGCCTTATCTGGCCGGATAATCTACGTTCTTTCTTATTATAATGCGTTGCTATTAGGGCCCCTCAGAGGGAACATGTCACTACCAAAGGAGGAAGCGCAATGATTCAGAAAATCGAACATCGGAAAACCGTGAAAAAGATTACAGCAGAAAAGCCGAAGATCCGCGCTGCCGCCTACTGCCGGGTATCCACAGCGCAGGAGCTGCAGGAAGATTCCTTTGACCTGCAGATGGAAACCTATCGAAAGAAGATCGAGAGCAATCCGGACCTTACGCTGGTTGGTGTTTACGGCGATCTGGGACGGAGTGGAACAGAGGTGAAAGGAAGGAACGAATTCCAGCACATGATGCAGGACTGCCGGGCAGGAAAGATAGACCAGATTTATGTCAAGAGCATCTCCCGCTTTGGAAGGAATATTGCAGATGTTCTTGATTCCCTCAGGGAACTGAAGAAGCTCCATGTCAGGGTCCTCTTCGAAAAGGAAGGTCTGGACACGGCAGATCAGAAGACCGAGCTGATCCTCGGTATCATGGCAACGATCGCTGAGGAAGAGAGCCGGTCAATGGCCGGGAACCTGAACTGGGGACGGAAAGAAAGACTGAAAAAGGGGAAGCCCTACGGAGCGGTCACCTATGGCTATCGGGAGAAGAAAGATCATACCTGGGTAATTTATGAACCAGAAGCGGAGCGGGTACGGACCGCATTTCAGATGGCACTGGACCGCCACAATTACACGGAAATTCGGGAAGCCCTGCAGGCAATGGAGGACAGGGATGGGACCGGACGGAAATGGATCCAATCCACCCTGCAGTATCTTCTTGTTAATCCTTATTACACCGGGGTCTACATCAGCAACAAAACGGTGGATGTAATGGATCGAAAAAAGGGAAAAGTCCGAAGAGAAAATCATGGTATGAAGGGTCAGTTCATAATCGACGACCATCATGAGAAATTTATCAGCAAGGAAGATTTTGATGCGGTGCAGGAGCTGGTAAAAAGTCATGCCCTGTATACACCAAAAAACTGGAGAAAGGCACATGGAGAACATTCAGATCAAAAGACCGCGTAATCAGCGGAGGAATTCAGTTGAAAAAGAACATGATAGAGAGGCTAAAGACAAGATCCGGGTGGCAGCCTATTGCCGGGTCAGTACAGACAGTGACCAGCAGGAGATGAGCTTTGAAACACAGGTCGAAGTTTATCAGAAAAAAATCAGTGAGAATCCGGATTGGGAATTTGCCGGTGTTTATTCCGATGAGGGTATTACCGGCACTAAGGCGGAGGCTCGTCCCGGATTCCAGAAGATGATCAAGGACGCCGAGGATGGAAAAATCGACCGGATCATCACAAAGTCAATCAGCCGTTTCGCCCGGAACACGCTCGACTGTATTGCCTATGTCCGGCATCTAAAGGATATTGGAACGACCATCTTGTTCGAGAAGGAGAATATCGATACAGGAAGTTCCTATTCTGAGATGCTGCTTACAGTTCTTGCCGCTTTTGCCCAGGAAGAGTCGAGATCCATCAGCGCGAACATCACCTGGGGTGTACGAAAGCGCTTTGAAGAGGGACAGGAACGTTGGGCACACATTTATGGCTATCGGAAGAATTTTAATACCGGCGAGACTTACATCATTGTGGAGGAAGAAGCGAAAGTCATCCGTCTGATTTTTGATTTATATGAAAAAGAAGCGTCAACGGGTAAGGTCGGAAAAGAGCTCGATCGGCGCGGTATCCTTACACCACTCGGAAGAACACACTGGAATGCCAATCTTGTTCGGTCTGTTCTGATCAATGACAAGTACTGTGGAGACCTTATTCAGCAGAGATATGTTACAACAGATCATCTGACACACGCCTTTGTAAGGAATGATGGTGAAGAGGTTCCTATGTACTGTATTCGGGATCATCATCCAGCAATCGTTTCAAGAAAGCAGTTTAATCGGGTTCAGAAGATCCTCGCCTGCCGAAATAAAAGGCAGAACGGATATGACACCTATCCACTGGGCGATAAACTCCGCTGCCCCTACTGTGGAAAACCGATGATCCAGAAGAAGGTCCTTGTTTACAAGCAGAGCCGTGGCTGGGTATGCCCGGATCACAACTTTCTCATTTTTTCCAAATACGTGAAGGATGCCATCCTTGCGGCTTATCACAACATGAGCTGGGAAAAATTGAATGGAATTGCGAAGAACGGAACGAAGCAAGAAAAAGAAGCCGCAGAACTGTTTATGAAGGAAATCGGTGAGAACTTCCAGAAAGTGGAGTACTACTGGGCAGATGATCTGATCGACCACATCGACTTCGGTCTGCACAAAGATAAGCAGACCAGAACGATGACCATTCACTGGCGTTGCGGTTTCGATACGACAGTACCAACCAACATTGATCCGGTCAAGGATGATCCGGAAAAACTGGCCATAGCCGATAAAAAGAGTTTTGAAAATTATAAGCAGAGGGAGAAGGAAAAGAGGGCTCAGGCGGAAAGCACACCAGAAAAATCATAATCAATAATGATTGGAAGTAGAGAAATATATTTACTAAATAATCCAGAGAAAAGAGGAAGCATATGAGTAAACCATATCTACTATCATTACAAAAACAAAGACCCGTTTCTGAATCCAGAAGTGAAGGCAAAATATGATGTGGTTCAGCCTGAATTCTATGATATTGTTCTTGCTTTAATTAATGCTCGTAAAAGTGCAGGTGTGAAGCAATCGGAGATAAAGGAATTTAGAAAAGCCGATATCAGTCTCATTTAAACTGGAAAAAGGGTGCCATCTCTGGGCTGGATTAAACGGTTTGCCGATGGGCTGGGATTTGAACTGAAAGTAAAACTGGAATTAATTCCTAAAAGCGAAGATAAAAAATGCACCAGTCAGTAAAGATGAGAAATAATGGAGAAAGTAAAACATATCTCTTCAAACAAAACAGGACATGAGAAGAAGCGTGTTGCAGCCTATTGCCGAGTCAGCACAGAACGCGATGATCAGGCGGATAGCTTTGAAATGCAGACAAAATATTACGACGAATTCATTCATAACAATCCTGACTGGGAATTTGTTGGGATCTATGCAGACCGGGGTATCAGCGGAACAGACGCCAAGAAACGCCCGGAATTTCAGAGGATGATCGCAGATGCACTTGATGGAAAGATCGATATTATCTTGTGTAAGAGCATTTCGAGATTTTCTCGGAATCTCCTTGACTGCGTAGAATATATGCAGAAAATGCAGAAAGCCGGCATTGAGATTCGATTTGAAAAAGAGGGGATCTCGACCAATGATCCGAATGCATTTATGGTGTTTGGCATTATGGCGACGATTGCACAAAGTGAGAGTGAATCTATTTCTAGAAATATACGGTGGTCTTGCCAGAATCGATTTGAAAAGGGAGAGTACAGCCTCGGAAACAGCAGGATCCTTGGCTATGGCACAAAACATGACGGAACGATCTATATTAACGATGATGCCTGGATCGTCCGGAAAATTTTTGAGATGTTTCTCGCGGGCCATAGTTATCCCGCCATCGCGGCAGCGGTGAACGAAGCCGGCGGCCACAGCGTGACTGGAAGGCCCTTGACGGCAGATACCGTGAGAGGGATTCTGATGAACGAGACCTTTGTGGGTGATAAATATCTGCAGAAACGGGCTCCTAAAAATTTTCTGACACACAAGCCTGATAATTCCATTGAACATGCTTCCTACTATGTGACAGATGGCCATCCGGCGATCATTGACCGCGAGACGTGGAATCAAGTGCAGAAGAAATTGAAAGAACGGAAGGTGGAGCGGAAAGTCGGGATTTATTTTTTACCCGGAAAAAGTCACTTTCTCTATGGCAAAGTATACTGTGGAAATTGCGGTGCCCTGTATCAAAGAAGAAATTCTGGGAGCGGAGAAAACACGCATAAGAGGTGGTGCTGTAAGGAACGCAGAAAAGGTAAACAAGGTAATGGATGTAAGAACAGAACGGTTTCTGAGAAAGACCTTCTTTCATTCATTAATATGGAGTTTCGCTTGAGATGGAACGTAGCTGAAACTATTAATCCAGACATGTTTCAGAAGTATGTTGTCAAAATTACGGTCTATCCGGACCTGCTGAGAATTACATGGAAGGGCGATAGAGAACAGTAAAAAGCATCTTTTATTTTGTATCACGTGAAAGGGACGAAGCAGAAAACAAGGAGTAATTAATCACATCGTATTTTTATTATTTGTTGCTATTTCTGCCATTAAGAGTGAATATGTTACTACCTAAGGAGCACTAGAAGTGATTCAGAAAATACAAGGAGATTAGTTGGACGGCTTAAAAATTCATAGATTATTAGTTATCGTGACCAGATGGAACTTTCAGAGAGAGGAGTAACAACCTCTCTCTTTTTTATTGCGAAGGAGAATAGCAGTATGAAAAAAATAACTTATATCCCTTCGAAGCGGGAAACAAGAGGAAAAAAGAGAGTGGCTGCCTATTGCCGGGTTAGCACAGCACGTGCCGATCAGGCAGATAGTTTTGAAATGCAGACGAAGTATTATAACGAGTTTATCCACAATAATCCAGAATGGGAATTCGCCGGGATCTATGCTGACCGAGGCATCAGTGGAACGAACGCTAAGAAACGCCCAGAATTCCAGAGGATGATCTCAGATGCACTTGATGGAAAAATTGACCTGATCCTGTGTAAGAGCATTTCGCGATTTTCCCGAAACCTTCTGGACTGCACGAGATACGTGCAGATGCTGCATGGAAATGGGGTTGAAATAAAATTTGAGAAGGAAGGAATTTTCACCGCAGATCCTTCGGCTTTCCTGATGTTCGGTATGATGGCAACGATCGCGCAGAGCGAGAGCGAGTCCATATCCCGGAATGAGCATTGGGTTTGCCAAAAGAAATTTGAAAATGGAGAATACAAGATTCCGAATAATCAAATACTCGGGTATAGCAATATCAATGGGAAAGCAGTGCCAAATGAAGACGCATGGATTGTGAAAATGATCTATGATTTATTTCTAAAAGGATGTACGTTTGAACAGATCTCTGAAGAAATTGAAAAAGCTGGCGGCAGAGGCCTGCATGGAAAAAGAATTAGAGATGGAGCCATGAGGTATATATTAAAAAATGAAACCTATGTGGGTGACAAACTTCTACAGAAGAATCCGCCATGTAATTATCTGACGCACAGGCCAGATCCAAATGTGGAATATGATTCATATTATGTGACGGACGGACATGAAGCAATAATTGATAGGGATACATGGAATAAAGTTCAGGCTGAATTTCAAAGAAGAAAAGAAAATCAGAAAAAGGGGTTTCGCATTGCTACTGGTCATAGCCATTTCCTTTATGGGAAGCTGTTCTGTGGAAAATGCGGCTCACCCTACAGGAGAACAAATGCTGGAAACAGGGAGATTTATTTCTGGGGATGCAGGGACCGGCTCAAAGGAAAACGGGGAAAGGGATGCAAGGGTCGAAATATTAAAGAGAAAAAATTGTTTCGAGAAATTAGCACTGCACTTGGCTGGGAATGGAACGGAGTAGATGCATTTAATCAAAAGAAGGATGAATTCAATAAAATTGTAGATCGCATCATTATTTATGATGACAGATTAGAAATTGTCAGAAAAGAGGATGCATGAATCATCCTCTAAAATAATTATACACAATATAAAGAATCGGGTACGATTCTTTGGAGCATATCTTGGGAGAGCTGGATGCGTCCGGCTCTCCTTTTATATTATTCATGCTTGCTTTGTAGTGCATTTTTTCTGGCCTGCGCCTGCGTTTCGCCACGGTGTACCGGAAAGCATCTGATTACTTTGATCTCGTCAGAATCTGATGATTCTTCAGGAAACAAGTGCTCCAGTGGCACGTTTTTTGCCTGGCATTCGTTAACATAATCAATGAAGTTCTTTAAGGATGCAGCAAAAAGCTCATCCATCGTCATTTCTAGCTTTCTGGCTAAATCTTCAAGCTGATCACGAATTTCCACTGGCATGCTGAGTTCTAAGACATAATATCGGATGTCAGAAACAGCTGCCGAATCCAAGTCTTTATTCAGTTTGTCATATTGTTCGACAGACATGCATATCATATCGTTGGAGGCACCGTCTCCGATCCTTACAGGGTCAGAGAAGTGACCAAAAACGTTCTGACCTTCATCAATAAGTTTCAGGAAATCATCCTTTGAAAGCAAATCCATTTTCTTTTCTCCATTTGCAAAATCATAATTTTTCAGATTCGACTATATGTTAGTGAAGCGCAGTAAAGCAGTCCCGGAGAAAATATAAAAAGCCATAACTCATATCTGCCACTATTGTTTTCCCCTTGGAGCGCGTTTGGATTTTTCTCACGATTCTGGAGAATTGGGTCTTGCCATTGCTTGCACTTTGAAAAAGTTTTCCATAATCGCTATCAACGATCTGGTCGATCAAGGGAGCGAGATTTTTGCTCTTGATATGAAAAACACCATTGTCAGCATAAATGATAGATTCGATTTCTTCTCGCGCCCTTTCAGGATTCGATTTTTTGAGATCGTCCAGCAAACTATAAGCAACCAGTTTTTCTGAATCCTCCATGCTATAGCTGAAGGGATCCAATTCATCTATTTTCATATTTTACCTCGCCTTTCTGGTCAACTTCAATTTTCTGCTTGGTCTAAACCATATCTCAGAAATCCAGATATATCCAGTCCTTTTTTACGAGAATCCAGTAATTTTTAAATATGGGGGTAAATTGTAAATGCTGAATGAATAGATGAGCAAATCGATATGACTTACAGAAGAGAAAACGATATAAAAAACTGTGCGTTTAAATATATGACGCTCAATAGATATAGTCGAAAATCCTGTTTATGAAGGAGAGCACCGAGGGCGTGGCAGAAGGGCAGACGACGGCAGAGGCTGGAAAACCTGAAATAGAGGAAAGCGTAGGGCAGGAAAGCGAGAGAAAGACTGTCTGAAAGGGCGGTCTTTTTTGCTGTTTAGGAAATATTGTCTATCAGAGGGAAATAATTTGAAACTGTTATTAGTTACATTCTCAGATAACGCCGATCATCAGGATACGGTATTCGGAATGTATGAAGAATTAAGAAAAGATAGGGACCTTGATGTGTACCTTCTGGCGATAAAAACGCCAAAGGTTCCGCTGAAGAAATCCAGTCACACCTGGCTTGTAGATTGTCCGAAGCGTCCCGGAATAACGAAGAAGACATTTGATCTGCCTTTACTTCACTCCATTGTCTCTCGCGTAAAGAAAGCACAATTCGATGCCATCTGGTTCGAGAGTCTTCATGTGTGGAATCTTCCGATTATGAAGTCTGTGAAAGGCAAGACATATATTTACCACGTAATCCACGAGGTGATCCCTCACGAAGGGGATCGGCAGGTAAAGGGTGTAGATTTCTTCAACAAAACGCTGGTGAAGCTTGCCGACACAATCGTTCTTCGTAATAAAACCTATATTCCGGCAATGGTAGAGCGATATCACATTTCTCCAGATCGTGTGAAATACATGGAGCTGTGGAGAAGATATCCGGGATATACAGAACCGACACATTCCAATCGGGTTCTCTTCTTTGGAAGAATCAATCCTTACAAAGGTGCAGATAACTTATTGAAGATTGTCAGACTTTGCCCGGCTGTGAGTTTTGACGTCGTTGGCCGTGTAGATCCGGAAATGGAAGATGTGGTTAAGAAGCTTTCCAAAGAACCAAATGTCAGGCTTGAGACCGGATATGTCTCTGACGAAGAGATGAAGAAGGTGTTCATTAACGCCGACTGGGCAATCGTTCCTTATAACTCTGCATCTCAATCCGGAATCATCATCGATGCATATAAGTATTCAAGACCAGTTATTGCATTTAACGTAGGTGCGATTGCGGAGCAGGTAGTTGATGGTACAACAGGCTATCTGATTAAAGCTGGAGATATTGATGCTTTCTCCGAGAAGGTAAGGGAAGCAGCGGCGATGCCAGAGAGCGAATATGACATGATGAGCCAGAACGCTTACAGCATCGGCAGTAAAAAATATGCTGCATCGGGCAAGGTAGACGATTTCAAAAAGTTTATTGAGGGGAACTTATGATTATCACAAGAACACCATTCCGCATGAGCTTCTTCGGCGGCGGAACCGATATGAAAGACTTCTTCACAGAATATGGTGGGGCTGTCATTTCAACCACATTTGACAAGTACTGCTATGTCATCGTGAGACACCTTCCTCGTTTCTTTGATTACAGTACGGAGCTCTCTTATTCGAAGATTGAGCGTGTGACGAATATAAATGATATCGAACATCCTGCTATCCGGAATGCTATGAAGATGCTTGATATGCACGAGTTAAGACTCACATATGAGGCTGATCTTCCGGCACGGTCAGGTTTAGGAACTTCATCATCTTTCGCTGTAGGCATGCTGAACGCTTTTTACGCGTTGAAAGGCAAATACGCTGATAAGAAGAAGCTGGCTGATGATGCCATTTATCTGGAGCGTGTTCTTTGTAATGAAGCCGGTGGCTGGCAGGATCAGATCGCAGCGTCCTTCGGCGGTTTTAATCGTATTAACTTCAATAAAGATGGGACCTACGATGTTTACCCTTTGATCATTCATCCGGATCGGAAGAAAAAGTTGGATGACAATCTCTTGATGTTCTTCACAGGGTTCACACGCTTTAGTTCCGACATGCAGAAGGCAAACGCCAAGGGTTATCACGATAAGACAAAACAGCTTCTGGAAATGCTTGATCTTGTAGATCGAGCCCAGGAGATTCTGACAGATAAAAATAGTGATCTCGATGACTTCGGACGGCTTCTTGATCACACGTGGAAATTGAAACGGCAGACTGGTGGAGCCATTACCACAGATAGTATCGATGCGCTTTATCAGCGTGGAATTGATGCCGGAGCTCTTGGCGGCAAACTTCTCGGAGCAGGTGGCGGCGGGTTCCTTGTTTTCTACGTACAACCGGAAAAGAAGCAGGCTGTTAAAGAGGCGATGAAGGATCTGCTTTATGTGCCATTCCATTTTGAAGATGGTGGGACAAGGGTGATCCATTATACGCCGGAAACATACATACCGAAAGAAGAAACTATTGAGGAGTAAGGGATGAAGCTGCTATATGTTACCGGCTTATCGGGAAAAAGAATAAATGGGTTTATGCGTTCTGCCATTCTTGCAGCTAAGGAAATGGGCATCGATTTTACGATGGTCAGTAACATGACAATGGCAGATAAAGAAGGATACAAGGAAGATTGCAAGGAGTATGGAATCAAGGCTTTGCATATCGATCTTGACCGCAATCCTTTAGGCAGAAATAACAAAAAAGCTCACGATGAATTGTGCAAAATAATCGTGAGGGGGGGGTACGACGTTATCCATTGCAATACCCCAACTGGCGGTGTGTTAGGCAGAGTTTGTGCCCATGAAATCAATAAAGAGCGGATTAAGAAGGGCGAAAAACCTATCTATGTAATCTATCAGGCACATGGGTTCCATTTCTGGAAAGGAGCGCCGAAGAAGAACTGGCTTGTTTTCTATCCTGTAGAAAAGTTCTTGGCGCGTTGGACAGATATGCTGATAACCATCAACCAGGAAGATTATCGAGTAGCACAAACATTTAAGCTCCGAGAGAATGGAAAGGCTATTCTTCACCCCGGCGTTGGAGTAAATATTAAAGACTTTCAAGAAGTTGATGTTGATAGAGATAAGAAGAGAGCAGAGCTTGGTGTAAAACCAAATCAAGTAGTCTTCCTGAATGTGGGAGAACTCATCGACAGGAAAAACCACAAGGTCCTTCTTCAAGCAATGAAGAAATTGAATAATCCTCAGGCAGTTCTTCTAATTGCTGGCGATGGTGAGAAGAAAGAAGAGCTCGAGAAAGATATTCATGATCTAGGTTTAGAGAAGAGTGTCAAACTTCTTGGATATCGGACTGATGTGAAAGAACTTCTTAAGGCAGCGGATTGTTTCTTATTTCCTTCTTACCAAGAAGGCCTTCCGGGGGCTCTTATGGAAGCAATGGCAAGCGGCCTTCCGTGTATTGCAAGCAATATAAGAGGCAATACAGATGCGCTTCAAGATTCCGGATTTATGTCCTCACCAGATGATGTAGATGGGCTGGTCGAACTTATGAAAGTTATGTTTGACAGTAGCAGTCGCATTGCTGAAGGAAAAGCCAATGAGGAGCGTGTAAAGCGTTTTGATATTTCAAAATCGATAGAGGCATATAAAACGGTTTATTCGATTGCAGAAGAAGCTATTAAGTAAGGATATGTAGAGGGAGGAGTTAAATGAAAGTAGTAATAATGGCCGGTGGCCGAGGTACACGAATTTCACAACTCTTCCCGGATATTCCGAAGCCATTGATCCCAATCGATGGAGTTCCAGTGCTTGAGCGGGAGACCATCAGTCTCCGTGATCAAGGCTTCACGGACCTGATTCTGACAGTTTCTTATAAGGCCGATAAGATCGTCAATTACCTTGACGATGGTCAGAAGCTTGGTGTGAAGATTGATTACTTTGTCGAGGACACACCTCTTGGTAATGCCGGTGCCCTTGTGAAGATGAGAGCAGAGGGAAAGCTTGACGGTGACTTCCTTCTCCTTAATGCGGACAGTATATTCGACATCGATTTTAATCGATTGGTTGATTATCACAAGAAAAAAGGCGGTCTTGTCACTCTTTTCACGCATCCAAATTCACATCCATATGATAGTGGATTGATTATTGCTAATAGGGATGGAAGAGTTACGCAGTGGCTTACGAAGGAAGATAAACGGCCACAGTGGTACAAGAACCGTGTAAATGCCGGACTTCATGTACTCAATGCTTCCGTATTGGATGGTTTAGTAAAAGAAGCGGAACGGATTGGTACTGTCGATGAAGCTACAGGAAA
>JAJGAH010000015.1 GCA_020844525.1 Eubacterium sp. | reverse complement strand
ATCGCAGTCGGAAAATCATTTTTTTCGCTGCCTTATCCGAGTTCCTGCTGAAGAAGCTGTTCCATGGCGCGAAGTGCCTTGCCGCGGTGGCTGATCCTGTTTTTCTCCTCTGGTGCAAGCTCTGCAGTACTGCAGCTCATATCGGGAAGCATGAATATAGGGTCATATCCAAACCCATTTGCGCCCCGCTCCTCATACCCGATTTTCCCTTCGATCGTGCCCTCTGTCTGCAGAATTTTCCCTCCCGGAAGAATTGCTGCAATTGCGCATACAAATCGCGCTGTTCTTCGCTCCGGTGGAATATCCTTCAGATTTTCAATAATTTTGGCATTTTTGATGTGGTAGGACGTGTCATGTCCCATCCATCTGGCAGAATACACCCCGGGCATTTTATCCATGGCATCAACCTCCAGACCGGAATCATCCGCCATGACAATGGCATCTGCAAAGGGACCCGTCAGCACATCCGCAACGGCTCTTGCCTTGATCAGCGCATTCTCCGCAAAGGTCTTGCCATTTTCTTCCGCATCTGCGTGAATTCCTGCTTCAGCCATGGACAGCACTTTCACCGGAAGACTGCCCAGGATCTCCCGGATTTCAATCATTTTATTCTGATTACCTGTTGCAAAAATAATAGTCTGCATCGTCTGAGTCCTTCCTATTGTGCTGTCCTGCGGCGTGGCGGTTTCGGTCCGGGATACTGATAAAAATAGGTCTTCATCATCCCGTTGTATATTTTCCTGTTCTTCGCAGCCGTTTTGCCGATATATCGCTCTGCGTCCGGATAACCGCTGATCACGTATAATGACCAGGTATCCAGCCTGGCAAAACGCTCTCCAAGTGTCCTGTATAAATCAGGCAGCGTACTGCGGTCCTCCAGCCGTTCGCCATACGGAGGATTGGTTACAATGAAACCATATTTTCCGGGATGCGACAATTCTGATACCGGACGCTGCTGCAGGTGGATCAGCTGATCTACACCCGCAAGACGTGCATTTTCCCGCGCAAATCCAATAACCTCCCGGTCAATATCATATCCCTGAATGTCTGTCGCCACATCCATGTGCACTCTGTCAGCGGCATCTTCTCTGACATTATCCCAGGTTTTCTTTGGAATCAGATGCTCCCATTCCTCGGAGAGAAAGTTCCGATGCATGCCCGGTGCTATGTCAGCTGCCATCATAGCGGCTTCTATGCAGAAAGTACCGCTGCCGCAAAAGGGATCAACCAGGATACGGTCTGCCTTCCAGGGTGTCAGCATCAGAAGGGCTGATGCCAGTGTCTCAGTGATTGGCGCCTTGGCAGTAAACTGCCGGTACCCCCTCTTATGAAGGGATACCCCCGTCGTATCCAGGCCGACTGTCACAACATCCTTGTATAAAGAAACCCGGATCGGATAGGACTCTCCATCCTCGGGAAACCATTCCATCCTGTATTTTTCCTTCAGTCTTTCCACAATCGCTTTTTTCATGATGGACTGAATGTCAGATGGGCTGAACAGTTTACTCTTGATGGAATTTGCCTTTGCAATCCAGAATTTTCCGTGCCGTGGAATATACTGCTCCCATGGTAGCGCTTTTGTCGCCTCAAAAAGCTCATCAAATGTTACGGCTTTAAAGCGCCCGACTTTCAGCAGGATCCGTTCGGTCGTACGCAGAAAAATATTTGCATATGCAATTGCCTCAGCATCTCCGGAAAAAGTAACCTTGCCATCCTCAACCTCAGTAATGTCATAGCCAAGATCGTTGATTTCACGCTTCATCACAGCTTCCAGACCAAAATGGCAGGGTGCGATCAGTTCAAATTTATCCATACTTTTCTCCTGTGTTGAATATTGAAGCATCACTGGTACAATCCAGCAAGGCAGGAAAAACACTGTCTCCCTGACAAACCCGGCAAAAGCTGTCATGATTAAGAGAAATGCCCCGGTAGGGGAGCTACCAGGGCATTTCGAGGGGAGTATAAATAATTAATAAGGGGTTATTAATTGTAAAAAAAATTTTTTTGAAGGGTAAATTCTTTTTACATTTAAAAATATATCACACCATTCATAAAAATGCAACAGAAATTTTTCTTTCTGCGCATTCTTTCGTGCAATGCGGCAAATCACTATCGCCTATTTCTGAAGTTTCTCTACAATTCTGCCAAATTGCATAAAATGTGAAGCTTTAACCAGAATCGTATCTCCCGGTTTAAAAAGTTCTGGTATGGCATCGATGAATTTATCTATATTTTTGAAATGACGGATCTCCATTTTCTTTCCAGCTGTTTTATGGGCTCCTTTACTGATGTAATGGGAAAGCGGCCCAATGCAGTATATGCCATCAATATTGCACGAGCCCGCGAACTCTCCTACCTCCTCGTGAAGCTTTTCCGAATCCTTCCCCAGCTCTCCCATATCACCGAGAACCGCCATTCTTCTCCCAGAGCCATCCTGAAGAATGCCAAGAGAAGCTTTCATGGACGCTGGATTTGCATTATAACAGTCGTCCACCAGTGTATATCTGTCCGTATGTATAATATGGAAGCGGCCGCTTAACGAAGCATAGCTCTCAATTCCTCTCCGGATCTCCTCAAGTGTCAGTCCATATGCCAATCCGGCCGCCGCACCTGCCAGGGCATTGTAGATCATATGCTGTCCCGGTGTCGGAATCTTCACATTGAAACTGCCAGCGGGAGTGACAATCCTGCACCGGGTACCATCAAGCCCCTGCGGTTCAACATCCTCAGCATACAGATCATTTGGATGAGAATACCCATCCTTATTAAGTCCAAAACGCACCGGCTTTACGCCTTCCTTTTCCTCGATCGTTGATAATTTGTCATCATCGCCATTGAGGATGATATGCCCATCGGATCGAAAGAAATCAAAGACCTCAGATTTTGCCTGCAGGATTCCGTCTCTGCTCTTCAGAAACTCCAGATGTGCTGTTCCGATATTTGTCATGATAACGGTGTCCGGATGCACAATCGACGCCAGACGATGCATCTCACCGAAATGATTGATTCCCATCTCGATCACACCGATTTCATCGTCCTCACGCATACGAAAGACTGTCATGGGGACACCCAGCTCATTATTAAAATTGCCTTCCGTCTTCAGTACACGATACCTCTGGCTCAGCACAGATGCAGTCATTTCCTTGGTGCTGGTTTTTCCAACGCTTCCGACGATACCAACGATCGGTTTGTTCAGCTGGCGAAGATAGAACTCCGCAATGTCCTTTACCGCCTGAAGCGTAGAAGTAACCTGAATCGCAGTAAATTCAGAGTGTTCCGGCATCCCATACTGTTCCTTCACGATCTCGGGAGAAAGCTCCGTCAGAACTGCCACCGCACCGGCATCCAGAACCTGAGGGATAAACTGATGTCCATCGGCATGTTCACCCCTGATTGCAACAAAAAGGCATCCATTTGTTACCTTCCTGCTGTCTGTCACAATATCAGTCACGGTAAATTCTTTCTTTTCTTCTGATCCGTAATACTTTCCGTCCGTTACCAGCGTGATATTGGAAAGAGTAAGATTTTTCATGAACAGGCCTCCAAAAATTACTGCTCATATCTCTTCAAAGAAACGTCAATCAGTTTCTGGCACAGATGGTCATAATCAATGCCTACGGCAGCTGCCTCCTGCGGTACAAGACTGGTGGGGGTCATGCCGGGAAGCGTATTCACTTCCAGACAGAACACTTTCTGGTCCGATTTTCTGACCAGAAAATCCATACGGCCGTAGCCAATCAGGCCAACCGCATCTGCTGCTTTTACAGCTTCCTCCTGAATACTGTGCGTCAGCGCATCTGAAATCGGTGCAGGGCAGAGCTCCTCTGTGGCACCGGCGGTATATTTGTTCCTGAAATCATAGTATCCCGTCTTGGGTGTGATCATGACAACCGGATAAGCCTGTCCATCAATCACACAGCAGGTGAATTCATCGCCCTCAATAAATTCCTCAATGACGGCAGACTGCTCCAATGAAAAAGCATATGCAATCCCCTTCTGTACTTCCTCATTGCTCCTGCAGATCGTAATTCCCACCGATGATCCGCCGCAGCAGGGCTTGATAATAACCGGAAGCTGCATGCCGAATTCCTCTGCTGTTTTCCGTGTCTCTCCGCGGAAGATTGTGATACCGGCAGGTGTATTGACCCCGGATGCCTGAAAGACCTGTTTTGTCCTGGATTTATCCATGGAGATAGCACTGCTGATGTAGTCTGTTCCGGTATAACGGATCCCAAGAAGATCAAAGGCCGCCTGTACCCTGCCATCTTCACCGTTCGAACCATGCAGCGCGAGAAAGACAATATCCGCTTTCTCGCAAAGTTCAATGACATTCGGTCCAAAAAAGATCTTGCGGGTCTTCTTTGCCTCTTCAAGCTGCGGATTAAATGATTTGATATAATCTGCAGCGGCATCTGTATCGTATGCGCCATTAAAAGCTGTTTCCGGATCTGCCTCTTTCCATCCGAAAAAGATATCAACCAGAATTGCCTGGTGACCAAGCCTTCTCAGCGCTTTGCAAATTCCTGTGCCTGACACGATGGAGACATCCCGTTCTGTACTTGTTCCTGCTGCGAGCACTACTATTTTCATAATGCACTTCCTTTTTCTATTTTTTGACAAGCGTGTGTTCTGGCCTTCCTGACACACTGCCTTCGGAATCGTACGCCTTTTATCAGTCATTGTCAAATCTCACTGACTGCCTGCTGATACATTTGCAGATGCGTTAGCGCTGGTAGGCTGCGGGCCAACCGGCTGATCCTCTGAATAGTAGACAACAACCGGATAACCGACATCCATCACATCATAGATTTTTGCCGCCGCGTCCTTGGGCGTGTTGATACATCCATTAGAACCATTGGTGAGATAGGTACTCTTGTTGTTAAACTGTGCGTCCGTTCTCCAGTAGGCATCGTGAATACCGCAGGAATCGACAAACGGGAGCCAGTAGCTGATCTTTACATTGTGTGCCTCGGGAAATGTCGTGTTGCTCTCTTTTCCGTCAATGGCATATACACTGCCGGATGGCGTGTCCTCTCCAAGAGAATGATTTCCGGTGATGACCGGTGTATCAACCACCAGTGTTCCATCCTTATAGCACCACATTTCCTGTTTCGTGATGCAGATCTCCACATAGGTATCCCCGATATCATTTGCGCCACGGTCAAGTGCGCTGTATAGATAAATCGGCTTGCGTTCACCGCTTTCGCCCTTCAGAATTGCGTTGTACAGGTCATTCGTGGTCTCCTCCTGGTAGATACACCAGCCATAATCACCGCCCCCTGTCAGCTGGATCTCCTTGCCACTCGTAGTGCGGAATTTATGTGACAGACCATAGGTGTCCGTCTCATAGGCCATATTTTTCACCCATTCTGCCACCTTGTCCTTGCTCAGAGTATATCCTTCCTTGTCATCCTCTGTCAGGAAATCACGGATATTGGAACTGTCAATTGTGAATTCCTTGTCCGCAAGATTATACGTGATGTTGACATTCAGAAGCTTGTTGATATCGGCAGCCTTCTCCTGAATATCCGCTGAATCCGCATTCTCGTCCGGCTTCTCGTACAGGTCAAGCTTATCAAAATCCAGCTCCGTCTCATGGTTCTCAATTGCCTGAATTATTGCTTTTTTTGTCTTGTTGTAATCCAGTGTGTTTCCCTGTACACTCTCGGATACAGTAAAGCTGCTTCCGTCATCTACAATCTTCGCATCCTCCGGTGCCTGGATATCTGAAGAGGAAAATCCCTTCATGTTTTTCATGACATCATCAAGAGAGCTTTGATCATAGGTGTAGCCAAGCGGGATATCATATTTTTTCCCAAGCGTAATGTGAAAAATCCAGAATCTGGAATCCTGCGCATCCAGGAGTTTTTCCACAGAACCATCATCTTTATAGGTCAGATAGATCTGGTCTCCTGTAATCTTGTCGGTGACGTTATTCCGTTCCTTGCAGGTAATTGTGTATTTCCGCATCTGATTCTGAATTGCGTACTTTGCCTCATCTGCCGTCATCTCTCCTACATTCACACCATTAATAGTCGAATTATTGTAGAAATGCGTTTTAAAATGGTATATGCCAAAGGCATATATACCGATGAGGACCAGAATCAGGAGCACCAGAAGAAACAGCATGCTTACCAGATTTTTTGAAAGTTTCTTCATATAAATGTTCCCTTCTTAAATAAAAAGTATGATGGTTTCAACCACGTGCCATCCAGCGTCCGCTTGATCCACATGGCAGCACCAGACCGGTAGATGTAACCGGAAGACCAATTTCGGAGGATTCCACCCTTCCACCCCAGTCTTTCAGGACAGTAGATAATATATAGGTAAGGACTGCCGGAGCCAGACCGGTTGTATAAGAGTTGATCAGGCAGAACAGCGCGTTCTCACTCAAAAGCTTAGCGCAAAGCTCAACAAAGGGATAGATATTTTCCTCCATTTTCCATATCTCGCCCTTTGGTCCCCTTCCATAAGAGGGGGGATCCATAATGATTCCATCATAGTGGTGACCGCGGCGGATTTCCCGCTCGACAAATTTTGTGCAGTCATCTACAAGCCACCGGATCGGATAACCGGAGAGGCCGGAGGACTCTGCATTCTCCCTTGCCCAGGTCACCATTCCCTTAGAAGCATCCACATGCGTTACATGAGCACCGGCAGCAGCCGCAGACAAGGTGGCGCCACCTGTGTAGGCAAACAGGTTCAGGATCCTGACTGGTTCCGGTTTCCCGGTCTGCGGGTCGACTTTTCCTTCTTCCGCCCTCCGTTTCAACTCTGTACGGATCATGTCAGAACACCAGTCCCAGTTCACCGCCTGCTCAGGAAAAAGCCCCGTGTGCTTGAAGCTGAAAGGCTTTAGATTAAAAGTCAGATCACGGTAACGGATCTGCCATTGCTCCGGAAGATCGAAGAACTCCCATTCCCCGCCTCCTTTATTGCTTCTATGATAATGGCCGTTGCACTTCTTCCAGCCGCGGGCCCTTTTGTCTGTATTCCAGATCACCTGGGGGTCGGGGCGTATCAGAAGATAATTTCCCCACCGCTCCAGCTTTTCCCCGGATGATGTATCAAGTACCTCATAATCCTTCCAATTGTCGGCAAGCCACATTGTCTTACACACCTCACATCCCTAGAATGTGTCCATTATAAGTGATTTGCTCCCGTAATTCAACGTGCAGGCAATCTGTATCCTCTGTAACACACCGCAACCGCTGACAGATACCATACTGGGAAATTCTATCATACACCAGAACCACCTGCTGTCTGATTGCTCATTTCCTATAAAAATCCCTTAGATTTCCTATAGAGCCATTTCCTGTTGCGCGAATGATGTTGTATCCCGATAATTCTCCCGTATCATCGATGACTTTACAAAAAATCAGATTTTGACAGAATCTGCAATTTCATCGGCTACAAAAACACCGCTTGCAGACGCATGCGAAAGCGAATGGGTAACACCGCTGCCATCGCCAATCACATACAGACCCGGATATTCCGTCTCCAGATGTTCGTTCAGCACAACCTCCATATTATAGAATTTTACTTCGACCCCATAAAGAAGTGTGTCGTCATTAGCCGTGCCGGGAGCGATTTTGTCCAGTGCATAGATCATCTCAATGATACCGTCAAGGATCCGCTTTGGCAGAACCAGGCTGAGATCCCCCGGCGTTGCATTCAGGGTTGGACGCACAAGGCCCTCTTCAATTCTTGCCTTTGTACTTCTTCTGCCTCGTTCCAGATCTCCAAAACGCTGCAGGATCACACCGCCACCGAGCATATTGGAAAGGCTTGCAATTGCCTCACCATATCCGTTGCTGTCCTTAAATGGTTCAGAAAAATGCTTGGACACAAGGAGTGCAAAATTCGTATTCTCCGTCTTTCTCGCAGGGTCCTCAAAGCTGTGCCCGTTGACCGTAACAATGCCATTTGTATTCTCGCTCACTACAATTCCATTCGGATTCATGCAGAAGGTCCGTACGTTGTCCTCAAACTTCTTTGTACGGTATACAATCTTGCTCTCGTAAAGCTGATCCGTAAGATCCGAAAAGATAACGGCAGGAAGCTCCACCCTTACGCCAATATCCACCCGGTTTGATTTCGTCGGGATATTCAGACTGTTACAGACCTGCTGCATCCATTTGCTCCCGCTTCTGCCCACAGAGACGATACAGAATCTGCTCTCCTGCGTACACAGATTATGTTCCCTGTCTCTATAGGATACACGATAGCCGCCATCCAGAGCTTCCAGCTTCTCCACGGGCGTGTCAAAATAGAAATCCGCATACGATTCCAGCTCCTGATACAGGTTCTTCAGAACAATATAATTGACATCTGTGCCCAGGTGTCGAACAGAGGCGTCCAGAAGCTTCAGGTGATTCTGCATGCAGATTTTCTTGAACGCACTTCCTGCTGTAGAGTAAAGCTTTGTCCCCTCCCCTCCATGTGACATATTGATTGCATCCACATATTCCATCAAAGAGGTTGCTTTTTTTCTTCCTATGTATTCGTATAGGGTTCCGCCAAAATCATTGGTGATATTATATTTGCCATCTGAAAATGCTCCTGCTCCTCCAAACCCATTCATGATAGAACAGCTTTTGCAGTTTACACAGGACTTGATTTTATCTCCGTCAATCGGACAGTGTCTCTGCTCCAGACGATGACCCGCCTCAAATACGGCAATCTTAAGATCCGGTGCCTTATGTATCAGTTCATAGGCTGAATAGATTCCTCCCGGACCGGCACCGATAATAATCACATCATAATTCATATCGTTCTCCATTTCGTGTGTGCAGGCTTCTGACACAAATTGCCAGAAGACAGGAATTTCTCACACTTCATCTCTAACGAACATAGTATAATATTTGTCAACTATTGGCGCAAGTAAAGCCAAATTTAAACGATTTATCACATCCCCGAATATTTCAACATACATAAATTTGTGCTAAGCTGTTTCATGTGAAATTATGAAACAGAAGACACATCTCATCTACCGGACGTCAATACACTGGAGAAAGCCGACATGGCAGTATGCATTTATATATATCAAGACAATAAACCAGATAATGCAGTCCTAGGAAGGATCTGTGGCGGAATTTACGATTCCCCCGATGTATACAGTGATCGTGCAGGAGAAGTTTCCTCCTATCTAAGAATGAAACAAAAACTCTCAGAAGAAGGCGGTATAATCATTACCTCTTCCATCTATAATCTGGGACGAAGCAATGTAAATATTCTGAAGGAATTGGAGTGGATGCTGAAACACAGAATAACTTTGGCAATTACTGACTATCCCATCACCACACAGATTGACAGCATGACCAATCGCATCGCCCTCAAGACATTAATCGATGTTTTCAGAAAGCTGACAGATAAACCTCTCCCATCTGATCTGCCCGTCAGACATTCTCATGCAGGCAGAAAGAAAATCCCCTTCCCGGATAACTGGGAAGTACTTTATCCCCAGTGGCAGGCAAAAAAAATAACCGCGGTCGAATTCATGCAAAAGGCAGGGGTGAGAAAGGGGACCTTTTACCATCTGGTAAAGGAATATCAAAAGAAGCAGGGAGAATCCAGAAGAAGGAATGATTCTGGCAAATAATGGTCATTTATGCGTGTATTTCTTTCCTGAACAAAAGAAACCGCCTGCATTTATCAAGCGGTCAGTAAGCTTTTTGTTTTTAATCATTCCAGTGCTTCCCGATTTTAGTGATAAATTTTTTATATTCCTTCCCGGTTCTTACGATTTCTATTAACAAGTCTATCAGTAATGTCCCTGGGAGAAACACTAATGCAAAAACCATAACCAGTGGGCTTTTTGCGGGAATTGATAAAATAATAAAAAAAATCACGGAAGAAAAAGTCGCTGGAGTTTTCTTCCAGATATCCCAAATCTTTCTTGCTCCAGTTTTCATGTGATCACCACCTTTATGACTGTATAATATCACAGTTTTCTGACAATTACAGATCCACTGCTGATGGAATTTATTTATCCTCCTGATAGACCATCTTTTTCATTCTCATGTTGCAGATTTTCCGATACTATTCGAACATCAGCACCCTCTTTCCATAGGTAATGCGCCCTATTTCCTGCTCTGAAAATCCGCATCGGATACCCATGAATAGCAATTTTGCAAAATCGAATGTTACCGGATCATCCGTTATTCCTTGTGCTGCTTCGTATCCGCTTCCAGTGCTCCTGGATGGTGCAAAGAATGGTTTTCTCAGGCCACGCTTAATCCTCTTTTCTGGCGTTCTGTCTGCGTGATGTAATGCCCGGATCCGCTGTCGGATCTCGGTAACCTTCACAATTTATTATTTTTCCCCATTCAAAAGGGACAGCACGAAAGCTGTCCCTCTCTTTACTCTTTGTTCTGTTCAATGAACTCACGCATCATTTTCGTGAGCTGTCCTGCCTGACTAACTCCAAGCCTTTCACACGTTTCCTTAAATTCATCCACATCTGACTTCCTCAGCTTGTAGCTTCTCGAAACCCAGCCAGCCTTTGTTTCATACTTTCTTGTAGCAACAGATTGCTTACTAGGCATTTTCCGCCTCCTTAGGCATATTAAGCAAAGCTGATATCGCTAACACTATCGCCGTAATAATATCAAGTGCATCGGCTTTTCTGTCTGCTATGCGAGCTATCATTGGAACCAGTAAAACAATTTGTGCACAAACTATAATTTTTTTCATGTTTTTTTATCACAGATGATTTATACTTATTGCATGCGGTGTTTTCATCGCCCCACACTCACTTGAGCAAATCTTTGATTCCGTTCAATATCGAAAGTATTAGGCTAATTATTGAAAGAATCATAAAGACTTAATTTTGTGAGTGCTTTTTCTTTCTTTTCTTCTTGCTCATCTGTTTATCTCCTTGCTGGAATAATAATATAATATCGTGTACGATATGTAAGGTAATACAAGAAAGAAAATAAAAAAGCAAGCGGTCAATAAAAATTTCATTTCAAAAAGAATCTCTTTACTCGTTCTCTAAATGTTAGCACTGGAATTCCCCAAACGCGTGCGTTTCTTTCTCTATCGTTCTTTATCATCTTAGGGATCATAAGCATAAGTTCTATCAAAACTGCCCCAGGCAAAAACAGCACCCAAAACAGTAACACCGACGCACTTTCAGAATATACCGACAATATAATAAAGAATATTGTCATTGTGGTAATTGCTGGTATTTTTTTAAATACGTTCCAGAAAATCTTTAGTGCTTTTTTCATGTAATCACCACCTTTATAACTGTATAATATCATAGTTTCTGACGATTACAGATGCAGCGTAGATGAAATTTATTCATCTTCCTTATAGACCATCTTTTTCATTTTCATGTTCCAGATCTTTCGATACTGCTCGAACATCATGGCTCATTTTCTGTAGGTCATGTGTCCGATTTCCCGTTCTGAAAATCCGAACCAGATACAAGGTTTTGTAATGTACTTGTTGTTATAGCTGATTTCTAATGTTCTCTGATTGCCATGCTTGATTGTCCAATAACTGCCGGATATAATATCCCTAAGCTTAGGAAAGGAAAGGCTCCAGAGAACCCGTTTATCGTGGCAGATACTCGGCCTCTGAAGCCCCGGTTAATACAAACGTAGTAAGTATAACAGATTACAATCTCGGCTACAATAAACAACTTTGTGTTTTTGGTTATGAGCAACGAAGAATCCATCTGTCCTGAATGCGGTGGCGCTCTGAGACATAGAGACTGGAGAAAACGCATTATGAAGACCTACAATGGCGAAAAGCAACATCTTCTGATTCGCCGACTGAAGTGCACTCAGTGTGGACGTCTTCATAATGAACTTCCGGACATCCTGGTTCCCCGAAAGCACTATCAGACTGAGGTTATTGAGAATGTCGTGGACGATATCTGTACCCCGGATAACCCTGAGACCTCATGCTATCCCTGCGAACGGACCATGGCCCGATGGAAACAATGGATCAACCAGAATAAAGCTCAGATTGACGGACATATGAGGTCCGTTGCGTTCAGGCTTCTCGGTTTTTCTTCGGAGTTTTTGAATTCCGGGAAGTCACTGCTCGTTGAACTCCGTTCCCGTGGCGGCGGATGGCTTGCATCTGTCATACACTTTTTTCTGAACAGCTGCGGCCGGTTCCTTTCGACCGGACCGCCTGAGAATTATGCACCTGCTTAGTCATAGTGTCTTTTGAGATCCTGTAGTATCCTTCCCTAAAAAGGAGGAAAGAATCATGAAAAAAGATCAGGCAAACGACTGGCGGGATGCAACCGCACTGCAGAGGTTCCAGATGATAGCGCCACTTCTGGACGAAGACCTCGATCCATCAAAGAAAGTCAGCATGCGCCGCTCTATTGCAGAGCAGAATGAACTGTCAGACAGAACACTCAAACGGTATCTTTTAAGATACGAGATTGGTGGTTTTGATGGGCTGAGGCCTTCAGAGCGGACAGGAAATCTGTCAATGCTCCCAGATAATTACCAGGAGCTGCTTAACGAAGCGATTCAACTGAAACGTGAGGTCCCTGTAAGATCAGTGAACCAGATCATCTTCATCCTTGAATCGGAGGGCCGTGTAGCACCCGGTGTTCTGAAACGCTCCACACTTCAGGATCATTTGTACAAAGCCGGATTCAGCAGAAAGCAGATGAAGAAGTATGCGGAAGGAAGAAAAAGCACGACAAAGCGCTTCTGTAAGCCGCACCGGATGATGCTCGTTCAGGCAGACATCAAGTATGGCCCGTACCTTCCAATCGGAAAAGAAGGCCGGAAAATCCGGACCTATCTTTGCTCTATTATTGACGATCACTCCCGTTTTCTATTGGAATCGATGTTCTATGACAATCAGGAAGCAGAGATAGTAGAAACCACCCTTCGCAATGCTGTCCTGAAGTTCGGCCGTTTTGATGCTGTCTATGTCGATAATGGCCGTCAGTTCGTATCAACACAGCTGATCCAAAGCCTTTCCAGACTTGGTATCCGTGTCATGAGGGCACGTCCGTATAGTGGGCAATCCAAGGGTTATGTAAAGAATTACGTTATGTAAAGAAATGGCGGCACAACTCAATAAAACCAAAGAGTTGTGCCTGGATTTCTTTACATAAATTCACGCATGATTGAAGTTCTTAAGCCATTCCTTAAGGTCTGAGTTTGTGTCCCAGAGAGCATCTTCCTTTGGAACTATTTCCCTGCTGGCTGCTTCGATAGCTGAAAACGAGTATATTAGCACTTTTGTGTTTGAATGTGGCATTGAATATATTAAATAAAACAAAATAAAATAATCAATCTATTGAAGCCTAGTTCTTTTTTTGCTAATATTTAAACAACAGAGTTGCCCGAAATAATGTATCGGGGACCAGGCTGGATCAATTTTGATCTGGCCTTTTTATTTTTTACGGAGAATAAGTTTGAAAAAAGAGGCGGGCGGTTAGAAACCGTGTAGAGGGCATAGCAAACAAACCCTCAAAGGGTCTTTGAAAAATAAATATGAGAACGACCTAATCAGGGAGCGGCAGCAGGCACGTCGTC
>JAJGAH010000014.1 GCA_020844525.1 Eubacterium sp. | reverse complement strand
TCAGAATTAACACCAGGCTAATTCATCCCTTTTTACTGTTTTAAAGGATCCGTAACCGATGTCTGTTTCTGTCTCTCTTCCGCAGGACACTTTCGTGTCCGTTTCGGATCAAAAGAAATTTTCCATCGAATACTTGTCGATCGTTCAAACAAAATATAAAACTTCATTTGAATTTTCGAGGATGTGTTTTACTGTTCAGTTGTCAATGTTCGATTGCCTTTCTGCGGCAACAAACGATACTTTATCACTTCTTTTAATCTATGTCAACACTAAATTTCATTTTTCTCGTTATTTTTTAAGCAGTTTTTTGAACATCTTCCTGACGTTAACGTTTCAGAGCTGCTCCCTGTTTTCCTTCTTCCCTCGTTTATTCACTTCATTCTGTTTATCCTGTTTTCCCTGCACATGTACATTGTAATACCACTTTACAACCGCCATGCTGACGATGATGACATAGCCCACTACAGACCAGCGGTCCGGAACCTCAGAGAAAAACAGCGCACCCCATATTGAAGCAAACAGAAGCTGAGAATAATCGAAGACCGAAATTTCCTTCGCGGGTGCATAGCGATATGCAGAGGTGATCGCAAACTGGGCAATCGCCGCAACACTACCAGCCAATAGCAGGCAGAGGGTCTGCTGCCATGTCATCGGATGAAAATCCGCAATCATAAAGGGAAGGCAGAGAAGCGTAGTGAATACGGAGAAAAAAGCCACAATAACCGTTCCCCGTTCTCCATGTTTTCCCAGTTTTCTCACATAAGTATAGGCAATGCCCGCGCCAACACCACTCAACAGACCAACCAGCGCTGGCAGAGAGGCCAGACCCGCCGTCGGTTTAACGACGAAAATTGCTCCAACAAATGCCACAATGACCGTGATAATTTCTACGATGTTGGGTATCTCCTTCAGGACTACAATAGATGCAAGAATGGCAACAAAGGGAGACATCTTATTGAGTATATTTGCATCGGCCAGAGCCAGATGGTCCACCGCCCAGAAATTGGCAATCAATGCCAATCCACCGAAAACAGAGCGTGCGAACAGCCCTGGCAGGCTGCCTTTCTTTATACGGAAGCCCTCGGGCGTACGTGCCAGTGTGATCAGCGCTATGACAGCGGCAATCGCATTCCGGAAAAATGCCTTCTGAATTGTGGGCACATCACCGGACAGCCGTACAAACAATGTCATCAGAGAAAAGAAAAAGGAATCCGTTATCACAAGCAAAATACCCAGGGTGTGCGGATTCCGTTTTGCAAAGCTATTCATGAATAAAATCAAATCCTCTCCTGTCCAGTCCCGCCACTTATTCATGGCGGAATAACACACTGGACAATATGAAACATTTACGAAGCATCCTTCTGTCATGCCCAATATCCAGCATGCCTGACTGCTGCTGGACCGGGCTGATGGTCAGATGTAAATCAGACGCAATCAGGAATATCAGGCAGATACCTCTCCCGACATACCCCTGCAGATGCACCTGCAATTGGTGACGGTCCTCTGAAATCCAGAGGCCGGCCCTGCAGGTCTGTGATTTTTCCACCTGCCTCTGTCAGAATGACTGCCCCTGCTGCATAGTCCCACAGCTGCAGGCGGGGCTCTACAAAAAGTCCGATGCGGCCGGAGGCTACCATGCACAGATCCCAGGCAGCGCTGCCGCTTCGTCTGAGGTCCACGCTTCTGTTCAGATAATAGCTGCCAAGCTTCCACACCTGGGGACGAAGCTCCTGATAATAAGGAGCCGTACCTATGGACACAAGGCTCATCGACAAAGTGTCCTCTGTGCTGTGAATCCGCTCCTCATTTTCAAAAGCCCCCATGCCGGAAACCGCTGAAAACAGCACGTCCTGCCAGGGATTGTAGATGGCACCCAGATAAGGGACCCCGTCCCGGAACAGGCCAATTGAGGTTACGCTGGGGCCATAATGATGCATGAAGTTTGAAGTTCCGTCAATCGGATCAAGGACAAATGTATAGCCATGCGCATCTTCCTGCGTAAAATGGTCCTTGCCATTTTCCTCACCGACAAAATGGGCTTCCGGCAGGATTTCCGACAACCGTGTAGTCAGAAAATCCTGTACCTTCCGATCATATTCCGTGACAAAATTCGCATGTCCCTCTTTAACCCTGGCCGGCGCAATTTCTGCCGATCCATCATATGCAGACCGCATCATGCCGCCTGCCTCCCAGGCTGCCTCCTTGATCTGTTCCATAATATTCAGAATGTCATTTTCAGGCTTCATCGTGCTTCCTCTCTATTTTTCAAACGAGCCAATTTTAAATCTCCGGTTCTGTGCAATGCATCACTTATGCCCTATTTTTCAAATCATTTCCTGATGCAGTTCATGACCGTCCAGGTCCTTCCACAGAAACTGTCCGTCTTCCAGTGTCATATAACCATGGCAGGAGTTTTCCTTCGGAATGGACACAGAGCCCGGATTCAGATACAGATTGTGATCTCCAAAATGTTCCCATGCGGGCACATGCGTATGCCCGTGCAGCAGAATGTCTCCGCTCTGCATGGGCGGCAGGTTCTGCAGGTTGAAACGATGTCCGTGCGTTGCATAGATCAGTCTGCCATGTTCCACCAGAATACAGTAATCCGCCAATATCGGGAACTGGAGCACCATCTGGTCTACCTCTGTGTCGCAGTTTCCACGCACGCAGAATATCTCCTGCTTTCTCTCATTGAGAAGCCGGAGAACCTCCTTGGGCGCATATTCTCTCGGGAGATCATTTCTTGGTCCGTGATAAAGGATATCCCCCAGCAGCAGAAGGCGCTGTGCACCCTCGCGGTCATATGCCTCCAGCATTTTTCTGCAGTAGTAAGCGGACCCATGAATGTCCGATGCAATCATATATTTCATGGTAAACTCCATTCCGTGCGCTATCGTATCCGGCACAGGACAGCTATGGATTGATGATGTTTCCGAGTCAAGACAGTCTGAAGCGATGATGTTTCCGGTGCAGGACAGTCTGAAGCGATTTATAACGCAAGAGCATCCTGCACGATGCTCTGAAGTGCCGGCACTACCTGCTCCTCAAACCACGGATTTTTCTTCTGCCACCTGAAATTCAGCGGGCTTGGATGCACAATCGGGAAATACTCCGGAAGATACTCTCTGTACGCAGCTACGGTCTCCGTAAGATTTTTCTTCTTTCTGTCACCCAGATAATAATCCATAGAATATTTGCCAATCAGAATCGTAACTCTGATATCCGGCATCCTGCGCAGAATATCCGGGTGGTACTCCTTTGCAATAAACTTCCGCGGCGGAAGATCACCTGTCTTGCCCTTTCCCGGATAATAGAAGTCCATGGGAACGATTGCAATTTTCTCGGAGTAAAAGGTATCACGATCGATCCCCATCCAGCTGATCAGCTTTTCTCCGGACTTATCGTTAAAGGGTATGCCGGTTTCCTCCACCTTCCTGCCGGGCGCCTGCCCGATAATCAGAATTCTGGCATTTCTGCTCACCTGAAAAACAGGATGAACACCTCTCTGTGTATAATCCTGGTTTCTCTCATCTGCTTCCAGTTTCTTAACAATCTCATCTATTGTCATTGTATCCACTTTCAGCTCCATCTTACAGATATAAAAAATAATTACCGGTCAAGGGTGAAGTACACATCTGAGATAAACATACCGTTTTCACTGTGGAACTCCGCGTCTCCATTATAAAGCTCTGCGATATTCGCGATGCTTGTCAGACCGATTCCAACCTCATTTCTCTTGCTCGATATGTAAAAACGGCCCCATTTTCTTGGCTTGCCGGCCATGCTGTTCTCCATGTGGATGACAAGATTTCCCATATGCATCATCGCGGTCAGCCGGATCTTTTTTGCTGTTCCCGCATCGGCGTTATGGATTCTTCCCACTGCCTCTGCTGCATTCTCCAGCAGATTTCCAAAGACAACGCACAGGTTCTGCTCAATGTCATGGGACAGGTCGGGCGGAAGTGCAAGATCCACCTTCACAGCCGCACCTGCATCCTCAGCGAGCTGCACATAATACGATACAACTGCATTGACGGAAATATTCTCCGTATACTGCACATTATTTCTGGTTGGTATGGAATTCTGCAGGCGGGTCAGATAGGACACCAGCTCATCTGTGTCGCCCTTCTGGGCATATTCCTGCAGCACTGCCACATGATGGCGGAAGTCATGGCGCTGCCTGCGCAGCTCCTTCTCATGCTCCATCAGTGTTTCCTGGTACTTCTTCTGCTCTCCGATTGTGCGGTTCATAAGAGAGAGCTGATATTCCTGTTCCCGCTCCTTCCGGGCAACCCGGATAGATTCCCGTATATGTACGGCACCAACAATACTCATGATAATGCTGAAGACCATGACACCGATCAGGAAATACCGGGAGCTGGAATAAACCGTATCGCTTGAATAATAAACCAGCTCCAAAATAGTCGAGCATGACAGGATCAGCATAGGTATAATCCACCGCCGGCTGTTTTTGTTGTGATATCTCACAGCCTCAACTATGACAGCTGCCGTAAAGCAGAAAATAGAAACCGGAAGGAAAATCTGATACAGCCGCACCGATTGTGTAAACATCACCCGGCCTGTCATCTGCAGAATCACCGTAGTCAGCAGTGCAGCCATATAAAAAATTCGCAGCCCTGCAAGCCATTTTTGCGCATGGAAATGAACCGTGTCCTCCAGAATCAGCTCCAGTGGCAGCACCAGGGTGAAAAAGCTGAGATAGCTGAGCAGGTACCAGAGATTCGTATCATTGACAAAGAACAGCGCCATATCACAGTTGGAAAAACCCCAGACACCAGTCAGCAGCATAAAGAAACCAAGCCAGAGGAATTCCATCCCGCTTCGATCCAGTGAAATAACAACAAGTGCCATCAGAATCAGAATAATCCCTGCCAGGGCAAGCACCACACTGCCAAAAAGGATTCCACCCATCTGCACGGTACAATTGCGCACAAGACCCGACTGATTGGATACCAGCAGTGGAGATACACAGATAGCGAATCCCGCGCAGCCGGTGAAGTATAGAAGATTGTGACCGTAGTCTCGCCGGTATCATGAATCGGAATATAAGTCATGATCGTCCCGGGGTCCTTCATAAAGGAAGGTCTCTCATCCGCATCACCGAAGGAATATACCTTTTCACCATTTACATACACCGTAATCGGCGCAAATGCAGAACGAACCTGAACATAGGAGTCCTGCCGCAGATTATGAAAAGAAAATTCCACCTGCACATGTGTGCCCGCCTTCAGGTCTGTCATCTCCAATGGCAGCTTGACCTTCCTGGAATTTCCGTTTTCTGTCAGTACTGCGGTATTCAGCGTCTGTACCTTTGCCGCCCCGCCCGAATAAAAATCAGCATTATAATACGGAATAATACGTGCAAGAAGAAAAACTGCACACAATACGATAAGCCCCAGCCAGATCCACCTGACCCAGGTATGATATTTTGCCCAAAATGCCCTGACTCTCTGCATAACCGGTTTCTCTCAATATTTTTCCATCATCCTGACAATTTTCTTTTATGAACCCGAACCATTATAGCATATTCAGAAACAGTTTCAAATTTACTGTTTCGTTAAAAATACAGCCGCCCCATTCTATGCGCTTTGCATGTGAACAGGCCGGCTGCACGCTTCTGAAAATTCTACTCTGAGAACTGGGAATTGTACAGATCCGCATAAAATCCATTTCTGGCAAGCAGTTCCTCATGGGTTCCCTGCTCAACAATATCTCCGTGATTCAGGACCAGGATCAGGTCCGCGTTCCGGATTGTGGATAGTCTGTGTGCGATAATGAAGCTTGTCCTTCCCTTCATCAGAGTGTCCATGGCGCTCTGGATCAGCTGCTCTGTCCTCGTATCGACAGAGGATGTTGCCTCATCCAGAATCAGGACCCGGCGGTCCGCCAGCATTGCCCTTGCAATTGTGAGCAGCTGTTTCTGTCCCTGGGAAACATTGGTCGCATCCTCATTGAGAACCATATCGTATCCACCCGGAAGCGTTCTGATGAAGTGATCAATATAGGCAGCCTTTGCAGCCTGCACGACCTCCTCATCTGTCGCGTCAAGTCTGCCATAACGGATGTTCTCGCGAATGGTTCCGGAGAACAGCCAGGTGTCCTGCAGCACCATTGAAAAATTCTTCCGCAGCACATGCCTGTCAAAATCCCGGATGTCCTTCCCATCCAGACGTATGGCGCCGCTGTTGACATCATAGAAGCGCATCAGCAGTTTAACTATCGTCGTTTTTCCGGCTCCGGTGGGACCGACAATTGCAATCTTCTGTCCCGGGTCCACATGGGTGGAAAAATCATTGATGATGATCTGGTCCGGATCGTATCCGAAGTGAACGTGGTCAAAGTCAACCTCTCCGCGGATTTCTACAGGTTCCCTGGCTGCAGGCTCCAGCGAATCCTCCGGTGACTCCTCTTCCTCCTCCAGGAATTCAAATACACGTTCTGCCGCTGCCGTCATGGACTGTACCTGGTTCATGACCTGCGCCAGCTGTGCCAGCGGCTGCTTGATATTCCCGACATACTGGATGAATGCCTGGATATCTCCAACACCGATTACACCCTGAATTGCGAGCATTCCACCGGATATTGCGACCCCTGCATAGCCAAGGTAACTGACAAAATTCATGACCGGCATCATGACACCGGATATGAACTGGGATTTCCAGGCCGAATCATAGAGGTCTCGGTTTGTGTGATTGAATTCATCGAGCACAACCTTCTCCCGGTTGAATGCCTTGATCACAAGCTGACCGGAAAAGTCCTCCTCAATCTGTCCGTTGATGATTCCCAGGGAATCCTGCTGCCGGATAAAGTATTTCTGTGATTTTTTTACGATAAAAGTAACCAGCCCAAAGGATACCGGAATCACAACGAAGGCAATCAATGTCATCAGCGGTGAGATCGTCAGCATCATAACCACAACGCCGACAATGGTTGCCACGGAGGAGATCACCATCGTAACGCTCTGGTTCAGCCCGGTGCCCAGCGTGTCCACATCATTTGTGATTCTGGAGAGGACATCGCCGTAGGGCCTGCTCTCAAAATATTTCATCGGCATCCGGTCTATCTTTTCCGATATTTCACGGCGCATGCGGTAAGCAACCTTCTGGCTGACAGATGTCATGACCCAGCCCTGGATAAAGCTGAAGCAGGCGGAGGCAATATATAACGCCAGTGTAAAGATCAGGATCCTGCCGATCTTTACAAAATCGATACCGCCTGTCCCCTGGATTTTTCTGGAAAGGCCTTCTGCAAGTGCTGTCGTCGCATGGCCCATCACCTTCGGCCCGAGTACATTGAAGACAGTGGATAAGATTGCAAAAATGATCACTACGGCAACCGCAAATCTGTACCTGCCGATATAGCGCATCAGTTTTCCAAAGGAGGTTTTGAAATCCTTGGGTTTCTCAGCCACCTGATTTCTTCCCGGACCGTGACGGACCGGCGCCGCTGCCTTCTGTTTTTTCCGGTACTCTGCAAGACGCTTTTCTCTGGCCCGCGTTTCCGCGTCAGTATTCTGCTCTTTGTTATTTTGCATGGCGTGTCTCCTCCAGTTCCTTCTGTGAAAGCTGTGATGCGGCAATCTGTCTGTATACCTCACAGTGATCCAGCAGCTCTGCATGTGTACCGGCTCCGACAAGCTCTCCCTCATCCAGCACCAGGATCTGGTCTGCATTCAGGATGGTACTGACTCTCTGTGCTACAATGATCTTTGTCGCATCCTTTTCCTGCCGTGCCAGCTCCTCACGAAGTCTGGCGTCCGTCTTCATGTCCAGTGCCGAAAAGCTGTCATCAAATACAAGCACCAGCGGGTTCTTCGCGATGGCCCTGGCAATGGATAGTCTCTGTTTCTGTCCGCCCGACACGTTTCCACCTCCCTGGGAGATGTAGCTGTCATAGGCATCTTCCTTCTCCATAATAAAGTCATCTGCCTGTGCAATCTCTGCCGCCCGTTTTACCTCTTCATCAGACGCATCCGGTTTTCCAAAACGGATATTGGAGGCAATTGTTCCGGAGAACAGGGTACCCTTCTGCGGAACAAAACCGATCTCATCCCGAAGCGTGTGAAGATTCATAGATCGGATGTCCACGCCATCCACAGAAACAGAGCCTCCGGTAACATCATAAAAACGCGGTATCAGATTCACCAGCGTACTCTTTCCGGATCCTGTACTTCCAATGATCGCCGTTGTCTGCCCTGGCTTTGCAGTAAAGGATATATCCTTAAGCGCGTCCAAATCTGAACCCGGATAGCGGAAGCTGACATGATCAAAACGCACAACACCCTGCTTCTGGACAGGATGCTTCTCCTCGTCCGGATTTTTGATGGTCGGCATTGTTGTGACTACCTCATTGATACGCTCCGCTGCCACACCGGCACGGGGCAGGATGATCGACATCGCCGTGAGGATCATAAATGA
Organism: Eubacterium sp.; assembly: GCA_020844525.1. Lineage (GTDB taxonomy): Bacteria > Bacillota > Clostridia > Lachnospirales > Lachnospiraceae > Bilifractor. The sequence continues at coordinate 5,251 of JAJGAH010000014.1, read as the reverse complement.
GGAGATGATGATCATGGAATAGGTGATAAAGGATGTCATCGCACCTACCTGCAATGTTCCCGCATTGACACGGTGTGCTGCCACCCAGGTAATCAGCACACTGATTCCGCTCATCAAAAACATCATGGAGGGCATCATAAAGGTCATTACACGGTTTGTGAACAGCTGGGTGCGCATCAGGTCCCGGTTTGCATCATCAAATCGTTTTTCCTCTGTCTTCTCCCGTCCAAATGCACGGACAACCATAAGGCCTGTCAGGATTTCTCTGGAAACCAGGTTCAGACGGTCCACCAGCTTCTGCATGCTCTTGAATTTCGGCATCGCGAGGACAACCAGAACCATGAGGATGCCGACAATCACCGCAATTCCAAGCACAATGACCCAGCTCATGTTTGCATGGGACTGATAGACCTTCACAATACCCCAGATGGCAAGAACCGGTGCATATAAAACCATCCGGAGCATCATGGTCGTTACCATCTGCACCTGCTGTACATCATTGGTCGCCCTCGTAATCAGAGAAGATGTCTGGAATTTTTCCATCTCCGCACTTGAGTAACCAATAACATTATGAAATACCTTTTCACGGAGGTCACGTCCTACTCCGGCGCCAACCCTGGAGGCCATAAAGGAGACTACGATTGCCACCAGAGCCATCAGAAGTGCCATGAGCATCATCTTTCCACCGCTGGTCCAGAGGTACTGCTTCTGTGCCGCATCCACATCTACGCCGGCTGCCTTCTCTGCGTCCGCTGCGTAGCGAATCGCCATTGCCTTCATCGTCTGGGACCCGGTCTTGCTGATGGTATCGCTGATGTTCTGTTTCATCTCATTGATCTGGTCATCGGTCACCTGACCGCTCTGCAGCATCTGCTGGATTGCCGGACGTACATCCACATAGGTCGCTGTCTTCCCACTTTCATCCTCTGCCTGAAATGTGCTGATATCCAGGTGATACTGCTTCGCAATTTCTTCTACGGACATTGTGTCAATCTGAGACATCTGTTTCTGTACCTGGTCACTCTGCATCTGCGCACTGTCCGTTGCAGTACCCTGTGGCTGTGTACTTTCTGTTCCAGTACCCTGCGCCTGTGTACTTTCTGCTGCAGTGCCCTGCGTCTGTGCGCTTTCTGCTGCAGTACCCTGCGCCTGTGTACTTTCTATCGCAGTGCCCTGCGGCTGTGCCTGTACCGCTGCCTCTGCCAGAGACTTCACCATCTTCCGGAAGTCGTCCTCAGTCATATGGCCCAGCTGATAGGCCATGACGACAGGAGTCAGCAAAGATTCGTCTAGCGCTTCCATCTGATTACGGTCCAGATCACGCAGGACGTATATATCGTTCTTTTGTGTATAGGCATCTGTCCATTCCTTCTTCTGTGATGCATCCATAAAGATCTGGGCCTGCCTGTATTCATCCGCCGTTACCCTGGATGGCATAATATGCTCAATTCCCTTGTTCTGTATGCCGACATCTATGATATTCTGCGTGTACTGTGGCATGGACATTTCGCAAAAGCCCTGCACAATCAGAAGCACTGCAAGCAGCAGGACTGATTTCCAGTATTTTTTCAGATTTTCAAAAATATATCTCATATTATCTCCTTCTGACTTCCTGCTCCATCCGTACTGCTGGTAAAACTGCCGCACGCACTGCTGGTAATATTGCTGTCCGCGCTGCTTCTGGCTTCTGCGCCGCCGGCATCTGCTGCGCTGTTTTCTGTACCACTATCATTCCCGGCATTCATCCTGGAAATTGCCTCTTCTGTCTGCGTGTAAAATTCATCCAGGAGCTTACAGAGCGCGCGGACGTTATCCTCACCCATAGCATCTATCACTGTTCCGAGTACAGCGTCCAGCTGTCTCATGGCCTTCTGCCTTTCTGTCTGGCCCTTTTCCGTAATAGAAACCAGTGTCGTCCTTCTGTCAGAGGGGTTCAGAACACGCACCAGCATTCCATCTGCTTCAAGCCCCTTTAAAATCCGTGAAACCCCGGGAGCAGGTATTCCGGTACTGGCAACAATATCACTTACCCGGACCATGTGATCTTCACGTTTACAGGAAAGTTTCCATGTGACGCCCATCAGCCATATTTTTCCCCTGCTGAGTCCATTTGAACAAACCAGTGGCTTCAGTTCTCGAAACTGATGCATAGAGCGAATCACTTCTTCCTTAAGCTGATCCAAATCTTCTCCTTTCCCATGCCCTGCTGCATATGGCAGTCATGATCTGAACCTCAGATAAATCCAGATAATGAACATTGTTAATTATTGTGATTGATAATATTTAACAGTGTTAATTATCGTGTACTATTGTAGCTCTGTACTTTATACCTGTCAATATAAAAAATCCCCCTGGCCGGGATTTCATTTCTGGAATTCCAGTCAGGGGAACTTATGGATTTCTATTTCAGTGAGAGAATGGATCTGCTCAGCTGTTTACAACATTGTAATCTTCAATTGCCTTGTTGATGTTGTCCGCAATGCTCTTTGTAGCCTCTTTCGGATCTGTTCCGTTGTTAAGCATATCCTCAATGCCGGCTTCAACATCCTGTCTTGCCTCCGGGAATACACTCATCAGAGCGCCAGCGTACTCCGGCTTGGAATCATGCAGCTGATCGATGGCTGTCTGGAACTGCGGATATTTTGCAATGTTATCCTTAAATGTCTGCTCGTCATGTGCTGCGGTGGTAACCGGGAAATATCCGGTCTGAGCAGCCCAGTATGCCTGGCTTTCTGCTGATACAAGGAACTTGACGAATTTCCATACTGCTTCCTGTTTCTGCTTGTCACCGTTGTCCAGCGCCCACAGAGAAGCACCACCGATGGAAACGCCACCCTGATCATCATCAGAAACCTTCGGGAAGTATGCGGTTCCTACCTCGAATTTTCCGTTTACATCCTGCAGAATCTGTGCAAGAGATGCGGTAGATCCAAGTGTGATCGCGCTCTTTCCGGCTGTGAAATCTGCAAGACCGGAATCACCGCCGCGGCCTACATTCGGAGCAGTTCCATCATCATACATCTTCTTCCACTGGGTAAGGATATTCTCACCGCCGCCGTTGCTGTCGAACTCGACCTTTGTCGCAGCTGCCTCACGGCCATTTACATTGTCTACATAGTTGTCGCCCTGCTTACAGAGGAACTGCTCGAAGAACCAGCCGTAAATACCCATGGAAATTGCCTCGCCGACACCGCCCTTCTCTACAAGAGCCTGTGCGTCCGCATCGATCTTCGGAAGGGAATCCGGGATATCTGTGATGCCTGCCTTCTCAAACATGTCCTTGTTGTAGTACATGATCGGTGTTGAGGAGTTGAAGGGCATGGAATACAGCTTGTTGTCAACGGTGTAGTATGCGGCGATGTTCGGCTCCAGCTGTGACTCATCCCAGCCATCCGCATCGATCAGGTCCTGCATCGGAACAACCCATCCGGAATCGATCATGAAACGGGTGCCGATCTCATAGACCTGTACCAGGTCTGCTCCCATATTTCCGATCTGTGCACTCTTCAGTTTGTTGATTGTATCATCGTACTCGCCCTGATACTCTGCATCAACGTAGACATTATCTGTATTCTCTTTATTGTACTTATCTACCAGATAATTGAGCGCATCTCCGTTCACACCGCCCATCGAATGCCAGAAGGTAATGGTGGTCTTTCCATCGGAGCTAACCTGACTTCCGCTGCTTGCTGCGGATGAGGACGAAGCTGATGTATCGGATGTGCTCTGCGCTGCAGTCTGATCTGTGGCCGTGGTATCTGCAGATGCCTGTGTGCTGTCCTGTGCTGCAGAAGATGTCTGCTGCGAGGTGGAATCCGTGGTTGTTGATGAACCGCATGCACCGAATACCATCGTGGCTGCAAGCGTTGCTGCCGTAAGTGTCAGTAACCTTTTTTTCATACTTTCCTCCTAAATAATGCTGTAAATATTTGTTCTTGCTATGATGTAAAAGCATTTATGTCATCCATCCTGCTCCTGCAGAAGCAGGACGGTTATGACCAGAGAATATCCCTCAGCCTTTCACGGCTCCGGAGAACATGCCCCGGATCAGCTGCTTCTGACCGATGATAAAGATAGAAATTGACGGAAGGATAATTAGTACAACACCCGCAATCATCATCGTAATTGACTGGGAGTCAACGCTGTTCAGCATGCTCAGTCCAATCTGAACGGTCCTCATATTTTCATCGCCGGTTACAAGCAGTGGCCACATGTACATGTTCCATGCATTGATGAAAGTATATACGGCCATTGCTCCGATAGCTGCCTTGGTCAGTGGCATCAGAATCGTGAAGATAAAGCGCAGGTTTGAGCAGCCGTCAATCTTCGCCGCCTCATAGACCGAGATCGGGAAGGACTGATAAAACTGACGGAACAGGAAAATGCCCATCGCGCTTGTGAGATAAGGAATGATCAGTACCTTATAGGTGTTCAGCCATCCCCACTGCCCTACCGTGAGATAGTTGGAAATGATAGTTGCCTCGCCCGGAACCATCATGGTCGCCATGACCAGCATGAACAGAACGCTCTTTCCCTTGAATTTCAGGAAGGAAAAGGAAAAGGCTGCCAGGGAACAGGAGATAATCTGTCCGAGTGTAATCAGTCCAGCTACAAGGAATGAATTAAAAATAAAGCGAAGCAGCGGAATCTTGCTGACTGCCTGCTGGAAATTCTCCAGGGTCGGGTGCTTTGGAATCAGATTCAGATTCATCGTATAGAGATCTGATGAGGGCATGAATGCGATACTGACCGCATAGATCAGTGGCAGCAGGATCACAAATGCCACAACAATATTCAATACAAGTCTTCCTGCCGTCCTCGCCTTTTTGGTTCTTCTGGCTTTCTCATTCTGCCGGATGCTCTCTTTCCGCATGGCATCGATTTCCTGCTGTGACAGCTTTGCGATACCCTGTGCAGAATCTGAACTGTCTGCCATCGCGGCAGAGCTGCTAATATTACTCAACGTGCTTTTCCTCCTTTTTTCTCCGCCTTGAACATCAGAAGGGTAAGGACCATGATGATCAGGAACAGTACAACAGATTCTGCAGCCGCACTGCCAAAGCGGAAGTTAAAGAATGCGTCCCGGTAAATCGAGTACACAATTAGGTTTGTTGCCTCTCCGGGACCACCCTGTGTCAGGATCTTTACCTGTCCGAAGGACTGGAAAGCCTGAATGATGTTGACTACGACCGTATAGAACATGATCGGACGAAGTCCCGGAAGGGTCAGCTGGAAAAACTGACGGGCGGAG
>JAJGAH010000013.1 GCA_020844525.1 Eubacterium sp. | reverse complement strand
CGATCGCATGGAAGAATAAAAAGACCGAGGAAGAAGAGGTGATCGGGGTTGCTTTTGTGGACCTTTCTGTAGAAGCCTTCGATGTCAGCGGTCAGGAAAAGGAGAATTATCAGTCGCTATTAGTCGATGTTATTAATGATAGTGGAAACATTGCCTATAGCAGCAATAAGGATTCCATCGGTGTGGATGTGACAAAGTACCTTGGTGCTTCTGCTTCAAGTGTTAAAAATAGCATGAGCTCGGGCAAATCCTTTATTGCCGATGTAAAGAATGGCCAATATCACAAGGTACGTGCTTTCAGTCCGGTATCGGTTGGCAATAAGACCTGGTGGGTGCAGACCTCTATTGATTTCAGTGAGTATGTGGGAGGCATCCGCAAGCTGGTCATGATCATGTCGGTTGCACTGCTGCTGTTTCTGGCGGCACTTTTCATTCTGATCAGCCGCACGATCAAGAAGTCCCTGAAGCCGTTAAAGCAGGTGGCCGGCGTGGCGGAAACCATGGCTAAGGGGTCCTTCGAGGTTTCTCTGCAATACGATTACCATGATGAGATCGGCAGACTGGCCGACAGCATGCGCACGATGGTAGAGACCCTGCAGGGAATTATTGAGAATCTCCGTCAGAAGCTCAGCAGCATGGCTGAAGGTGATTTTGATTTTGAAAATGATGAGCAGGATGTATATATCGGGGAATACAGACCGCTTCTGGATTCTCTCGCCGTCATTACAGACCAGCTGAATATGAGCATGGCCAGGATCCGGGAATCGGCGGATCAGGTCGACAGCGGAGCCGGTCAGGTTGCTTCCGGCGCACAGGCACTTGCCCAGGGATCTACAGAGCAGGCTTCATCTGTAGAGGAGCTCTCTGCGGCTATGGCAGATATTACCCAGAAAATCCATGACACTGCAGAACGGGCGCAGGATGCATCGAGGCTTTCCGAGGAAGCCGGCAAGGCGGTTACAAACTCCAATGAGAAAATGCACGAAATGTCCGATGCCATGGATGACATTACGAAAAAGGCTGAGGAGATCAGCAAGATCATCAAGACCATCGATGATATTGCTTTCCAGACAAATATTCTTGCATTAAATGCTTCCATCGAGGCTGCACGTGCCGGAGAAGCGGGCAAAGGATTCGCTGTTGTTGCAGACGAGGTTGGCAATCTGGCCAATAAATCCGCGCAGGCTGCAAAGTCAACCGCAACACTGATTCAGGATACGGTAAACGCCGTGCAGAAGGGCGGAGCCCTCACAAGAGAAACCGCAAAATCCCTTGGATCGGTATCAGACAACACGGAAAAGATTACAGCCCTGATTGGTGAAATCAGCACTGCATCTGATGCGCAGAGCAAGGGCGTATCCCAGGTGACCAAGGGACTGGAGCAGATTTCCAACGTCGTGCAGACCAATTCCGCAACAGCCGAGCAAAGCGCTGCGGCATCCGAAGAGCTCTCTTCACAGGCCTCACTTATGAAGAAGCTGATCATGAAGTTTAAGCTCAGAGAAACCGGAGCGGACAGAGCGGGAGCAGAAAAGCATACGGAATCAGAGAGTGGTGCCGCATCAAAGAACCATCCCGCATCTAAGAAAATGGCTGACAGATCCGGTCTTACGGAATCAGAAAAAAAGCAGGGAAGATCTGCTCATGCTGCATCGGAGAAAAAAGAAAACGGATATGATCATTCGGATGCGGCCAGGACAATGCAACCTGCCGGATTAAAGTATGAGAGAGTGGCGGATGCAGAAGAAAAGAAGGACCAGAAAGACAGCATAGCAGAAAATAAGGATCATAAGAGCAACATAGTAAAATCAACGTCAGAGAATACACAGCAGGAGAATAAAGGCGTGGGAGAGGGAAATATTGGACACAACGTTCATAATGCAGATCTCCCCCCGGTAAAGGAATCAGAAGGTGAAAGTTTCAGACCGGATCCGGATGACAAGTATTAAAGCTTTCATTACATCAAAGATTAAAAGATATTAAATATTATCTGCATATAAGAAAACTGCCACGGCAGGCAATGCGGTATGCTTCCGCAACAGCCTGTCGTGGCAGTTTTTTATTGCAGTTCATTGTCAGGATTCGATGACAAGGTTCAGATATTTTGTCGATGCCAGATTATAAACCGCACCAGTTTTCAAGGATACTACCGTAGGACGAAGCGGAAGATCCGGGTGGTTGCTGACAACACGGGCGGATTCACCATTGCTGAGCTGTACAATCGAATCAACAGGATAGAGAAGAATCGTCCTGAGGAAACTGCGAAGCGCAAAGGAATCCAATTCGGCCGTCATGGTCATCAGAAGGTCCGTCGCGTCTTTGAGATTCATTGCCTTCTTATAGGGCCGGTCCGTGGCCAGAGCATCAAAAATATCAGCGACAGACAGAATCTTTGCATATGGATGAATGTGTTCTTCCGTCAGACCGAAAGGATATCCGCAGCCATTCATTTTCTCGTGATGCTGCAGAATACCAATGGCAATATCCGGGGATACCTCCGGATTGTTCCTGACAAGCTCGTAGCTGTACTGGCTGTGCTTTTTCATGATCTCAAATTCTTCTGGTGTCAGTCGTCCCGGTTTGTTCAGAATTTCATTGGGAATTTTTGTCTTTCCCAGGTCGTGCAGAAGTCCGGCCAGACCGATTTTCTGAATCTGGTCTTCTGACAATTTCTCTTTCCGGGCAATGATCATGGAAAGCGCGGCAACATCTACGCTGTGTTTGAAGGTGTACTCGTCAGAGATCCTGAGATCGTCAATGCTCAGCATGATGGCATTATTCTTGCGAATGGAATCCATCAGATCGGAAACAACGGTCTTGGCCATTTTTACGGCAACATCAGGCTGGTTGGCGTTGATGAACATATTTTTGACATTATGTTCAACCCGCTCTTTTATGATACTGCTGATGACCATTTTTGTCTTATCTGGTCTGCGGAAGCGCTGAATATTCCGGATGGCCTCGGGGGATATATCTTCGGGGTTATCGTCGGGGCGTCCGTATTGGATCATGACAGTGTTGACGTTCAGACTATTCAGACGTTCGATAATAAAATCATCAACATACGTGCCGTTTCTGACCAGTTCCCGGCCATGCTGATCCAGAATCTCATCGGCAATGACCATGCCAGTTTTCAGTTGTGAGGGTTTAACAGCCTTTATTTTTATCATGTCGTTAACAAATCTTCCAATTCTGAGGCTTTACTTAACAATTGATGTGATTGGCAATGTCCGGGAAATATGCGAAAACAGGTGCAGAATTCTGGACGAAGTATCAATGTTGTACAAATAATGATCTGTTGTAATTGTTCTTTTGGACATTATAGCATACTTTTTGACATTATAGCATAGTTGTAATGTATGGGGAAAGAAAAATGATTTATCTCAGTATCCTGTGGCTATGCTATATTACCATTCAGAGGCCTGTCTGGCAGACCGGTGAACGTCAACGATGGCATGCCACTGACAGTCACGGGATGTAAAGCTCATGGCCGTCATGTCAGTAAAGGTACTGTTTTACGAAAACTGCCTGAACAGCTTACACAGACTTCACGAGATGGTGCTTGACAATTATTTTGTGGAAATATATAATGACCGGGTATGACAAAAATGAGAGGCGTACGTGCGCCTTTTTGTCATGCGCAGATTGCATAACAGCAGCCGTACAAGAAAATCAAGGAGGAAATTTAAGGAATGCCTACATTTAACCAGTTAGTCAGAAAAGGCCGTGAGACTTCCGTAAAGAAATCCAACGCGCCGGCATTGCAGAGAGGCTTCAACTCTCTGACAAAGAAATCCGTAAATCAGTCTTCTCCTCAGAAGCGCGGTGTCTGCACAGCAGTGAAGACCGCAACCCCGAAGAAGCCGAACTCCGCTCTGAGAAAGATCGCCAGAGTACGTCTTTCCAACGGAATCGAGGTTACAAGCTATATTCCGGGTGAGGGACATAACCTGCAGGAACACAGCGTTGTACTGATCCGTGGAGGAAGAGTTAAGGACCTGCCTGGTACCAGATATCATATTATCCGTGGAACACTGGATACCGCAGGCGTAGCGAACAGAAAGAAAGCCCGTTCCAAATACGGCGCTAAGAGACCGAAGAAGTAATTTTGTTTTTTATTTGTTACAGATAAGATTTTTTTCTCACGAAGGGTTTATGGTTTTGTGTAACGGTATTTCGACAGCCTCCGCGGCTGCAGGTTGTATAGAAAAATTACCGGTACAGACACATTCGCACCATATCAGATGTGAGTACCTGAGATCTAATCGTTAATGATTAAGGAGGGAAGTAACGTGCCACGTAAAGGACATACTCAGAAGAGAGATGTTTTAGCAGATCCGGTTTACAACAATAAGGTTGTAACCAAACTGATTAACAGCATTATGCTGGATGGTAAGAAGGGAACCGCGCAGAAGATTGTATACAGCGCGTTTGCCAAGGTAGAAGAGAAGACCGGCAAGCCGGCCGTTGAGTGCTTTGAAGAGGCAATGAACAACATCATGCCGCAGCTTGAGGTAAAGGCCCGCCGTATCGGTGGTGCTACCTACCAGGTTCCGGTTGAGGTTAAGCCGGAGAGAAGACAGGCGCTTGGACTGCGCTGGCTGACCATGTTCTCACGCAAGAGAAGTGAGAAGACCATGTCAGACAGACTTGCAAACGAGCTGCTTGACGCAATCAACAACACAGGTGCTTCAGTAAAACGTAAAGAAGACATGCATAAGATGGCAGAGGCCAATAAGGCATTTGCTCATTACAGATTCTAAAAGGAGGGAACTCTGTTGGCTGATAACGGAAGAGAATATCCGCTGGAGAGAACCAGAAATATTGGTATCATGGCGCATATTGATGCAGGTAAAACTACTCTGACAGAGCGTATCCTGTATTACACCGGTGTTAACTATAAGATCGGTGAGACATACGAGGGAACTGCAACAATGGACTGGATGGCACAGGAGCAGGAGCGTGGTATCACGATCACATCCGCAGCTACAACCTGCCACTGGACACATCAGTATCAGAATAAGCCGGCGCCGGGCGCACTTGAGCATCGTATCAACATCATCGATACACCAGGACACGTAGACTTTACAGTTGAGGTTGAGCGTTCCCTGCGTGTACTGGACGGTGCAGTAGGCGTTTTCGATGCAAAGGGAGGCGTTGAGCCTCAGTCCGAGAACGTATGGCGTCAGGCAGACACCTACAACGTTCCCCGTATGGCCTTTGTAAACAAAATGGATATTCTGGGTGCGAACTTTGACAATACGGTTCATGAGATCATTACCAAGCTCGGAAAGAACCCGGTTGTGATCGAGCGCCCGATCGGTAAAGAGGATTACTTCAAGGGCGTTGTTGATCTGTTTGAGATGAAGGCATACATCTACAACAACAAGACCGGTGATGATATCACAATTGAGGACATCCCGGACGATATGAAGGATGAGTGCCAGGCAGCTCACGAAGAGATGGTTGAGAAGATCGTCGAGTTTGATGATGATCTGATGATGGCTTATCTCGATGGCGAAGAGCCAAGTGTCGATGATATGAAGAAGGCACTCCGCAAAGCAACAATCGAGAACAAGGCTGTTCCGGTTCTCTGCGGATCTGCACATCAGAACAAGGGTATCCAGAAGCTTCTGGATGCGATTATCGACTTCATGCCGGCTCCTACAGATGTACCGGATATCGATGGAACAGATCTTGACGGCAATGAGGTTGTGAGACATTCATCTGATGATGAACCTTTTGCAGCTCTCGTATTCAAGATTGTCTCCGATCCGTTCGTTGGCCGTCTTGCATACTTCAGAGTTTATTCCGGAACACTGAATTCCGGTTCCTATGTTCTGAACGCTACAAAGGACAAGAAGGAGCGTGTAGGCCGTATCCTTCAGATGCATGCCAACAAGCGTACAGAGCTGTCCAAGGTTTATTCCGGTGATATCGCTGCTGCGATCGGATTCAAGTTCTCATCCACCGGTGATACCATCTGTGATGAGCAGCATCCGGTTATTCTGGAGTCCATGGACTTCCCGGATCCGGTTATTGAGCTTGCAATCGAGCCGAAGACAAAGGCTGGACAGCAGAAGCTGGGCGAGGCACTTGCAAAGCTGGCTGAGGAGGATCCGACCTTCCGTGCCACAACAAACCAGGAGACTGGCCAGACCATTATTGCCGGCATGGGCGAGCTGCATCTGGAGATCATCGTTGACCGTCTGCTCCGTGAGTTCAACGTGGAAGCCAATGTAGGTGCTCCGCAGGTTGCATATAAGGAGACCATCACCAAGGCATCGGATATCGACAGCAAGTATGTACGTCAGTCCGGTGGTAAGGGTCAGTATGGACATTGTAAGGTGAAGTTCTCTCCGATCGATGCCAACGGCGATCAGACTTACGAGTTCGTGAACAGCGTTACTGGCGGTTCCATCCCGAAAGAGTACATTCCGTCTATTGATGAAGGTATTCAGGATGCAATGAAGGCTGGCCAGCTGGGCGGATTCCCGGTAGTCGGTGTCAAGGCTGAGGTATATGATGGTTCCTATCATGAGGTCGATTCCTCAGAGATGGCATTCCATATTGCAGGATCCATGGCCTTCAAGCAGGCAATGGAGAAGGGTGCTCCGGTACTTCTTGAGCCGATCATGAAGGTTGAGGTTACCACGCCTGAGGAGTACATGGGAGATGTTATCGGTGACATGAACTCCCGTCGTGGACGTATCGAGGGAATGGACGATGTCGGAAACGGTAAGCTGATCCGCGGTTTTGTTCCGCTGGCTGAGATGTTCGGATATTCCACAGACCTTCGTTCTGAAACCCAGGGACGTGCGAACTACTCCATGTTCTTCGAGCGCTATGAGCAGGTTCCGAAGTCCGTACAGGAAAAGGTTCTCTCTGATAAGTAAACATGGCAGATAATTCACTTGCAATGATTAAGAAAATGAAATATAATCTTGCTTAGCGGATTTTCTATTATTCAGTTTTAATAAAGTAAATACGCAGGCGGAACGCCGGTATTCATTTTAAGGAGGAAGTATTACAATGGCAAAACAGAAATTTGAAAGAACAAAACCGCATTGCAACATTGGTACCATCGGACATGTAGACCATGGTAAAACCACTCTGACAGCTGCAATCACCAAGGTTCTGGCTACCAGAATGCCTACCGATGAGAACCAGATTGTTGACTTCTCCAACATTGATAAAGCTCCCGAAGAGAGAGAGCGTGGTATCACAATCAATACCGCTCATGTAGAGTATGAGACAGAGAACCGTCACTATGCACATGTTGACTGCCCAGGACATGCTGACTATGTAAAGAACATGATCACAGGTGCAGCTCAGATGGATGGCGCTATCCTTGTAGTTGCTGCTACTGATGGTGTTATGGCACAGACTCGTGAGCACGTTCTGCTTGCTCGTCAGGTTGGTGTTCCGGCCATGGTTGTATTCCTTAACAAGTGTGATATGGTTGATGATGATGAGCTGATTGAGCTGGTTGAGATGGAGGTTACCGAGCTTCTTGACGAGTATGGATTCGAAGATACTCCTATCGTTCGTGGTTCCGCTCTGAAGGCTCTTGAGGATCCGAATGGTCCTTGGGGCGACAAGATCATGGAGCTTCTTGCTACCGTTGATGAGCATATCCCGACTCCTGTTCGTGATACTGATAAGCCGTTCCTTATGCCTGTTGAGGATGTATTCACAATCTCCGGACGTGGAACTGTTGCTACCGGCCGTGTAGAGCGTGGTACTCTGAGACTGAATGACCCGGTTGAGATCCTTGGAATTTCCGAGTCCAAGCTCAGTTCTGTTGCTACAGGTATTGAGATGTTCCATAAGCTTCTGGATGAGGCTATGGCTGGTGATAACATCGGTGTTCTTCTCCGTGGTATCAATAGAACAGACATCGAGAAGGGACAGGTTGTTGCAAAGCCTGGCACAGTTACCTGCCACACAAAGTTCACTGCTCAGGTATACGTTCTGACAAAGGATGAGGGTGGCCGTCATACACCTTTCTTCAACAACTATCGTCCGCAGTTCTATTTCAGAACAACAGACGTTACCGGTGTTATCACTCTTCCGGAAGGAACTGAGATGTGCATGCCTGGTGATAACGTTGAGATGACCATCGAGCTGATTCACCCGATCGCTATGGAGCAGGGACTTACCTTCGCTATTCGTGAGGGCGGCCATACTGTAGGATCTGGACGTGTAGCTTCCATCCTTGAGTAATTCTTTCATGGAGTGAATACGGTTTATTACCGTTCGGCCCGGAAAAGCTTATAGCCTTTCCGGGCTTCGTTTACCAATAATTTATTCAGCAAACCCGGTGAAAACCGGCGACGCAAAGCTAAAGGGCCTTTGATCTGGCAGCCAGCTGCGCTTACGATACAGGTAGTGGTATCTTTTTTGCAGGTTCCTTTTGCATGTCATGCAGAGGGGCTTTTTTTTGTTTGTTCTGATCAGAACAGAAAGGTACAGGTGGAGAATGGCAAAACCGGTAAAGACCAGGCCTGCAGCGATGCTTGGCGAAGTAATCGATATTCTGGATGGACAGAAGATTGCTACTTATACGAAGGAAGACGAAGGATACGAGTATCTCAAAAACGGTAACTTTTGTGTGGCAGTACTAAATCCTTCGGGCGAGGATGATCTGTATATTGACCTGGAGGACAGCTTCACACTTACTTATGGAGACTGGAATGCTCATTATGAGGCGACAGACCGGGATTTTGAGCATATGCGGCAGGACATTGTGAATTTTCTCTCTGGGAGAATGTATATGGCGGCAGTTTATTCCGGCAAAGAATGGGTCTGTTCTCTGACAATAAATGATAATGATGTGAGCAGGGTTCGTCTGTTTCACCAGACCATTGATTTTCTGCATAGTGCGGATTGTGATCCGTTCATTCAGATGCTGAAAAATAAAGGCGGAGTCATAGACTGCAGATTCTGGAATGTGAAGAGGAATCGGGAAATCCGTATAAAACCAGGAGAGTTCCGCTGATTCATCGGTAGTATATACTGGAGATATGATCATTTTTAACTGCTGAGAATGAAGGAAAACAAATGGGGATAGACGACCAGAACTTATATAAGCTGCAACGACTGAACAGAAGACTTGTCTATTCCGGCTCTGTTCTGGATGTATACAAGGACAGAATGCAGCTGCCGGATGGCAAAATCGAGGAGTGGGATTTCGTTTCTCATAAGAAGGGCGGCGGTGCGTGCATCGTTCCTGTTCTTCCTGACGAGCGCATCCTGATGGTCCGCCAGTACAGACCGGTGATTGATCGCGAAACACTTGAGCTTCCGGCAGGTGCAATTGATCCGGGTGATGTATCTGCAGAGCAGACCGCAAAAAGAGAGCTGCAGGAGGAAACAGGATATATCGCGAAGCACTGGACGCACCTGCTGACTTTGAAAACAGCGGCAGCCTATTGCAATGAATATACGGATGTCTATCTCGCGCAGAATCTGGTGCGTAAGGGAGAACAGCAGCTCGATGAAGCGGAGGAGATCAGGCTGGAGGCCTTGTCTCTTACCAGGCTGCATGAAATGATTTTCCGGGGGGAGATACAGGACGCCAAAACGGTGGCGGGAATTCTTGCATATATGATTTTTCGCACGGATAAATGAGGACTTAAATGACAGTTTTATTTATTGACATTATCTCCATGATTCTCGTACTGTTTGCCTGGTTCCGGCTGTATGACAGCATGAGCATCGAAATCAGAGTGAAACGCTTTTGCTTCCTTTCCGGAATCTTTTTTGCACTGATTCTGATTCTGGACCAGATCTGGGAAATAGTTTTGGAAACTTTTCCGGCAACGGTACAAACAGATACAGTTTTGAATTCAATAACATGTGTAATCTATATGCTGATTCCTGTTTCGGCGGCGTTTATTCCTTATGTGTATACTGGGGTCATATCGTTGAGGAGCCATCTGATCAGGATCCTCGCATTATCCTTCCTGGAGATTGTTCCTTTTTTGAATATCTGGTATAAGGTTATATTCAGCCATAGGGAAGGATATATGTACTTTAAACCATTTTTTATATTCTATTCCCTGGTGGAATATCTTATATTTCTTTTTCTGATATGGAGATATTACATTCGCAGCTTCTTGTTTGACAGAAGTGATCATATTATGGTTGCGTTTTCAGTGGGAATCGTAGGTGTTGGAGTACTGGCACAGATTATTTACGGAGATCTGACCGACAACTGGTGCTGTATCAGTATCTGTTATCTCTTCATGATTCTTGCAATTGACCAAATGTACGCGAAGACTGACTTGGTCACAAAACTTCACAACCGGGAAGTGTATCTGAAAATGCTGCGGCATCATCGCAGGGAAAACAGGCCGCTTACGGCTGTGATGTTTGACCTGAATCATTTAAAGGATGTGAATGATCAGCGCGGACACGCAGATGGAGATGCATATCTGCGTGCTTTCGGCCTGACTGCACAGAAGGTGATGGCTCCATATGGGGAGCTTTTTCGGATTGGTGGAGATGAATTCTGCATGCTCTCCATAACTACCACTCCGGCACAGCTGCTTCCGGTTCTGGCAGAACTTCAGGACAGAGAAAAATGTGACCCGGAGTATGGAGACTTCCCTCTGGATTTTGCTTTTGGTATGGCCGGACAGCGTCCCGGAGAGGATGGCGAGGAGACCGTGCACAGAGCGGACCAGATGATGTATGAAAACAAAAGAAAAATGCATGCAGCAGACAGACATTTGGATTGCAGTATTTGACGGCTGGAATTGTAATTCTACAGGTTCAGAAAAGCGCGAAGCTTTTCAACATTGCCGTCAAAGACGTATCCGCCGAGTCCGCATTCGATTGCTGCCCTGACATTTCTGGACAGGTCATCGATGAACACACAGTCAGAGGCTTTCAGGCGATATTCCTGCAGGAACATCTCGTAGATCTGGTGCTGCGGCTTCAGCACCTTGTGCGGTGCGGACAGAAATGCGCCGTCAAACAGCTCCGGGGTTTCCACATGCTTTTTCCATTCATCATGGTCCAGCCGGACACTGACATTGGAAAGAATATAGACTTTTTTTCCTGCTTTTTTCAGGTCCCTGACAAGATCGCCCATTCCCGGGTGGGGGGTCAGATTATATTTGTCCCAGTTTTCAAAGCTGGACTTCACTGCAAGGCGTACCTGATCTGAAGATGCCCGTTCCATCATTTTCCGGAGCGCCTCCTCTTCCTGCATCAGCCCTGCGTCGAGCATGGTCCATTCCCCGGAATGATAGACAAGGAGATTCACCTCGCGGATGATTTCAGGATCGGAGGTATACGCTCTGGTGGCGTTGTCCGCAGTATAATCTGTCAGCACCCGTCCCATATCAAATACAATATTCTTGTAATCTGCCATAATTTTTCTGTTTACCTTTCTCCAAAATACATGTGATGCATGAATGTATAATATTAAAATATTAAAAATGATTTCATGGTCATACATCTTCTGACCCTGACATCATATATATAAGAACCCACTATTTATGAGGTTCGTTATTTGTGCATTACAGTCAATGGCATAAATTCCAAATTTATTACCCAGAAGTCATTATACCGAAGTGGAAATTAAAAATCTATAGCTGTGCCAGTAAGCATATCCGGAAACAGACCTGTACTTATTAACTGAGAATTATTACTTGGCGGGGAATTGATTGTGCGTTTTTCTTGCGTTATAATAGCAGACCTGTGGACAACATTCTGGAGGATATGATGCATGGAAACAGATATGACAATGGGAAAGCCCTCATCGATTCTGCTGCGTTTTCTGCTGCCGATTTTCTGTGGAAATCTTTTTCAACAGTTTTATAATGTGGTTGATACAATTATTGTCGGAAGAGTTGTAGGCGCAGGCGCGCTTGCAGCTGTTGGCTCTACGGGAACTATAATGTTCCTGCTAAGCGGTATTGCCCAGGGCATGTCG
Source organism: Eubacterium sp. (assembly GCA_020844525.1). Lineage (GTDB taxonomy): Bacteria > Bacillota > Clostridia > Lachnospirales > Lachnospiraceae > Bilifractor. The sequence goes on along the minus strand of JAJGAH010000013.1, from coordinate 1,755 downwards.
ACCGGATTTACGGTTCTGACTGCACAGCATTATGGCGCAAAAAATGAAAAGGGTGTGAGAGGAAGCGTAGCCAATGCATTGCTGCTGAGTCTGATTCTGACAGCCTTTTTTACTGTGCTCTGTGCCCTTCTGATGCATCCGCTGCTTCGCCTTATGAATACGCCGGATGACATTTTCGGGGATGCATATACGTATATTATGATCATCAGTATCGGTCTCATTGCGATGATCATGTATAATATGAGTGCAGCGCTTCTTCGCGCGGTCGGAAACAGCAAGGTACCGCTTTATTTCCTGATTGTTGCGGTGGTGCTGAACATCGTACTGGACCTGGCTCTTACAATGGGTATCCGGATGGGAGTTGCGGGAGCGGCTCTGGCGACGGTTATATCACAGGCGGTTTCTGCGGTGCTCTGTTTTATCTACATCTGGAGAAAGGCCAGGATCCTTACGCCCAGGAAGGGCGAGTGGCGCCTGTCAGGAGAGATGACAAGGGCACAGCTTCGCATCAGTATTCCCATGACACTGCAGTTTGCCATTACATCATCCGGGACCATGATCATGCAGGCGGCAGTCAATCTTTTCGGTTCCACGGCGGTTGCAGGTTACACGGCAGCCAATAAGATCGTCATGCTGATGACGCAGGAGATGCCGTCCATGGGGTCTGCGATTGCCACCTACAGCGGCCAGAATTTTGGAAGCAGACAGATCGACCGTGTGAAAAAAGGCGTGCGTGATGCGCTCATCATTGATACAATTTATTCGGTCGGTGCCGCTCTGCTGTGCGTCGCGCTGATTCCTGTCACACTGGGACTTTTCTTCTCGGGATCGGAAGATATCAGAACGCTGATGCCCTGGGCAAAGACCTACGTGTGGACTGCCTCCTGCTTCTTTATTCCGCTGAGCTTTATTTTTGTATTCCGCAATGCCATGCAGGGGTGCGGGTATGGACTGCTCCCGATGCTTGGCGGACTTGTTGAATTTGGAGCGAGGGGCATTACGGCATTTCTGTCCATTCATCTGATGAGCTACCTTGCTGCCTGCTTCTGCGACCCGGCCGCCTGGCTTTCAGCTGCGATTTTTACCGGCATCTGCTACCGGTTTGTCATGAAGGATATTGAAAGAAAATTTTAGGGCGGGCAATGAACGCTTTGCCTGCAGGTATTGCCACATATAAATGATGTAAGGGCCAATTTCATCATCAATCTTTTGCCCCGATATCATATTAATATAAATCTGAAGAGGTAAAAATATATGATCCAGGATATCGCGCCAAGAAAATTCCATATTGAATTTGAAAACAAACAGCCGGCAGGATACGAATGGGCGCTGATCTATCATGACGGTAAGGCCTTCATGAGAGTGGATGAGACTGGAAAACTGGTCTTTCCGCGGGTAAGCGATTTTGATGGGGCGGATATCTCATTTACTTATCTCTTCCGGATTGATGAAGAGGAATTCTTTCTTGGAAGGATTGATCCGGAGAAAATGCCTGCTGCATTAATGCAGGAGGGATTTCATTTTGAGAGGGACTGGTCTTTCCGTTCAGCGGAACCAAGGTATCTGGCTTTTGCCGGTGTCACCGGGAAGCAGCTTTCACTCTGGTATGACAGTCACAGATACTGCGGTGGCTGCGGATGTGAACTCGTGCCGGATACGCATGAGAGGATGCTGAAGTGCCCCAGATGCCAGAAGATCTACTATCCGGTCATCTGCCCGGGTGTGATTGTTGCGGTTGTGCATGACGGAAAGCTT
>JAJGAH010000012.1 GCA_020844525.1 Eubacterium sp. | reverse complement strand
TTCCCCTTTTACATATGCAAAATTTCTGTATTGTATATGCAAAATTTGACAACAACAGGTGCATGTGATAAAATTCATTTGTTATGAAAACAAATTGCGTTTGTAGCTCAGGGGATAGAGCAACGGTTTCCGGTACCGTGTGGCGGGGGTTCGAATCCCTCCAGACGCGCGTGGAATCAGCCGGATAGATGTGTTCACATTTACCCGGCTTTTTCTTTCTGTTCAGGTATTGTCCTCCTGCTTTCTTGGTTTGTTTTTTTGCTGGCAGAGGCAGGAGATTCGTACAATGCAGGACAGTTCATCGGTGAAAAGCATAGCTTGAAGAATGTACAGGTTAGTTTCATGAGCGAGGAGATTTTGGCTTATGGCAGAGGATAACAGAAACAGAAAACCGAAACGTAAATATAATCCAGTTCTGGAGTGGATTTCCGACCGGCTCAGATATATTGAGCTGATTGCTGCAATTCTGGTTGTGATCATTATACTTGTTGTTCTGGTTCGCGGAATCCTCAAGAAGAACAACAGCCAGAGTCAGGCGAATGGTCAGGCAGTGCAGACGGTTTCTGCAGACAGCAGTGCGAATGTAACCTCCGCATCGAATCAGGTGGCGGTCACAACACCGGCTGTAAGTTCATCCTCAGCCTCATCTTCTGACACATTGAAGCAGGACACCGGTGATGTCAACGCTGCGGTACAGACCTATTTTGGCAATCTGACTGCAGGCGGGGATAACGGCGCGATAGAATCCTATTCGGATATCACGACCTATACCTGCGCTGGACCGTCAGATGGAACCTATATCGCCTTTGTAGAATATACCTATAAGTATAGGGACTACGATGAACAGATTCCCGGACTTTCAGAGTTTTATATAGCGCCGGGTACAGATGGAACGCTTGCAGTATCCGATGATTCCTCTGCGGAAATTCGGAATGCGATGGATACAGCTGCGCAGACAGATGCGGCGAAAGCGATGATTTCGGAGAGGCAGACTCAATATGATAATGTTGTCAATGGAAATGCTGACCTGAAGAATTTTATTGCTTCTCTTGACACGACTAGCAGCAGTACCTCCAGCAGTTCAAGTTCTGCACAGACAAGCACGGACTCTGCCACAGCTTCTTCGAGTTCATCTTCCTCTACAAGTACTACAAATCAGACGGAATGATGTGCTGTGGATGCGCCTTTCAGAGATGATGGTTTTTTCATGTCCACATGATTTTTTGGAAGTTTATATTGTGAGTCCTCCAGGAGGGATCGGAATTACATACAGCCGGTTCTGGAAAGTATCATTTCCGGACCGGCTGTATTTGGAGAATTGAGATGAGAATCAATAAATACCTGAGTGCATGTGGCTTTTGCTCGCGCAGGGAAGCAGACCGGCTTGTGGAAGCCGGTCATGTTACTATTAACGGGAAAACGGCAGAGGCCGGTTCACAGGTTTCTGACGGAGATGTTGTTCTGGCTGAGGGAAAGCATGCTGTCCTTCCGCAGCAGAAAACATACTTGAAGCTGTATAAGCCGGCCGGTATTGTCTGTACCTTTGAAACGAGAGAAAAGAACAACCTTGGCGATTATCTGAAGCTCTCAAAGCGTGTCACCTATGCAGGCAGACTTGACAAAAACTCGGAGGGGCTTCTGATCCTGACTGATGACGGCGACCTGATTCAGGAAATGATGGCTGCCAGGAACCGCCACGAGAAGGAGTATGAGGTTACAGTTGACAAGGACCTGACAGACCGGTTTCTTTCGCATATGCGTACCGGTGTCTATCTTCCGGAGCTTGACGTCACAACCAGGCCCTGCAGGGTAAAACAGACGGGAAGGCGTACATTCAGGATCGTTCTTACCCAGGGACTGAATCGGCAGATCCGTCGCATGTGTAAGGCTTTGGGTTACGAAGTAAGGTTGCTGAAGCGGATCCGGGTCGTGAACATTCTGCTGGACGGAATGAAAAGCGGAGACCTTGTCAGTCTGACACCGGAGGAAATCACATCCTTGAAGGCGGCACTTAAAAAATAATACGGATATCCTTGCAGGGAGGAAAGCTTTTATGAATCGTGGAGAATATCAGGCGCTGAAGAAGACCATAGATCACCATATGGATCTCTATTACAACCAGAATGAACCGGAAATATCGGATTATGAATATGATCAGCTGATGGAAAGGCTGAAGGCCGCGGAAAAAGATCACCCGGAATGGGTCACCCCGGATTCTCCGACACAGAAAATCGGCGGTGTGGCCAAACGAGAAGCCGGTATGAAAATCACGCACAATGTCCCGATGCTCTCCATTGAGGATGTATTCCATTTTTCTGATGTGACAGAATGGGTGAACAAGGTGCTCTCTGTGCATCCGGACGCACAATTTTCGGTAGAGCAGAAGATTGATGGTCTTTCCATGACACTCCGCTACCGCAGGCAGGGTAATACCGATATTATGCAGATGGAAACAGCGGAGACACGCGGTGATGGCTTCATCGGGGAGGATGTAACTGCGAATGCGCTTGTCATTCCAAGCGTACAGCGAACGATCCATGCCCCCTATGATTATCTTGAGCTTCGCGGAGAGGTATATATGACCCACGATGATTTTGAGCGTTTCAATGCGCTTCAGGAGAAAAATGGGAAAAAGATCGCCGCAAATCCTAGAAATCTTGCTGCAGGTACACTCAGACAGCTGGATCCATCGATCACAAAAGAAAGAGGCCTGCGTATGTTCATCTTCAACGTTCAGGATGGGCCGGCGGATCTGATGGAGCAGCATGACCGCGCGCTGGACTGGCTTTCTGCCCAGAAGATTGCGACAGTATGGCACAGACTCTGCCGTACACCGGAGGAGGTCCTGGATGCCATCCGTGAAATCGGCGAAATGCGGGATACCCTCCCCTATGATATTGACGGTGCTGTGGTTAAGATAGATCAGACCGCATATCGGGCGGATTTTCCTGCTGGGAGCAAATACTCTGCGGGGCATATCGCCTATAAATATCCGCCGGAGGAGCGCCCGGTTGTCATGGATGCCATAGAGGAGACCGTTGGAAGAACAGGCAAAATCGGCTTCATCGGGCATGTTCACGATAAAGAGACCGGAAAACCAGCCAGATTATGCGGAACAAGTGTGTCCAGAGTGACACTGCATAACCAGGATTACATTCGCGATATGAAAATCGGTATCGGCGGGGTCTATACGATAAAGAAGAGCGGCGACATCATTCCAAAGCTCATCGGCTGCGTCTCGGAGCCGGAAAAGGTGTATGAGGCATCCCGGACCTGCCCGGTCTGCGGCCACCCATTGATTCGGGAGGAGGATACGGCGGATATCCGCTGCGTCAATCCATCCTGTCCTGCCCAGCTCACCCGGACGATTTCATATTTCACCTCAAGAAACTGTATGGACATTGCCGGTCTTGGTGAGACACTGGTAGACGCGCTGGTGCAGCAAAAGTATCTCAGAAGCTATGCGGATATCTATGAGCTCAAAAATCACAGAGACGAGCTGATCGAAAAGGGAATTATCGGGAAAGAGAAAAATACGGACAAGGTGCTCTCAGCCATTGAAAAGTCGAAGTCAAACAGCCCGGAACGGCTTTTGACAGCACTGGGGATCCGCAATGTGGGGAGGTCCACGGCGCAGGAGCTGATGAAGCACTTCGACAGCATACAGGATCTTGCCAAAGCCGGGGAGGAGGAGCTTACACAGATCCCCGATATTGGAGAGACGACAGCCTGTGACATTGTCGGATTTTTTGCAGATCAGGATAACAGGGAAATTCTGGCCCGCCTTGCCCGTTACGGTGTGAATATGGTTATGCAGCGCGGCGAGACAACAGATAAGCTTGCCGGGCTTACAATTGTTGTGACGGGTACGCTGCCCACCCTGGGTCGTTCTGAGGCAAAGGCCCTCATCGAAAAAAACGGTGGAAAATGTACCGGTTCCGTTTCCAGAAAAACAAGCTATCTTGTGGCAGGAGAAGCTGCGGGAAGCAAGCTGGATAAGGCGCGTGAACTGGGAATTCCTGTAATCGACGAGGCGGAATTGCTCCGGATGACTGGTGGGGATGCAAAATAACACCTATAGGTTTTTGGATGTCTGGTTCTGTCTGCCGGATACATACCGGTGAGGGTGTTCCTTGCGGCATCACAGGAGAAAGTGTATAATTTTTTTATCAAATCGTGAAGGAATATATAAATCTTAACGTATCATATATTAATCTTAACGGAAAAGAGGACGTTACTTATGCCGATCAAAATACAGAATGATATTCCTGTCAAGGAGGTTCTGGAACAGGAAAATATTTTCGTTATGGATGAAGACAGGGCAGTTCATCAGGACATCCGGCCATTGCAGATCCTGATCCTGAACCTCATGCCCCTGAAGGAGGATACGGAATTACAGCTTCTCCGCTGCCTTTCCAATTCTCCGCTTCAGATCGATATTACTTTCATGGTTCCTGCCTCACATCATGCCAAGAATACTTCTATCAGCCATATTCAGAAGTTTTATGTGACCTTTGATGAAATCCGGAAGGAATATTATGATGGTATGATTGTCACGGGTGCGCCCATTGAGCTGATGGAGTTCGAGGAAGTGGATTACTGGGATGAACTCTGTGAGATTCTGGACTGGTCGGAAAAGCATGTGACTTCAACGATGTATCAATGCTGGGGTGCACAGGCTGCAATGTACCATTTCTACGGCATTCAGAAGAGACTCCTGGACCATAAGATGTTTGGACTGTTTGAACATCAGATACATAAGAGAAAGATTCCGCTGGTGAGAGGGTTCGACGACGTATTCCTCTGCCCGCATTCCAGGCATACGGAAATTCCGATGGACGTATTGAAGGAACATCCGGAAATTACGGTGCTGGCAGATTCGGAGGAAGCAGGGTTCTTTCTGGGCATGGCAGACCAGGGCAGAAAGGTTTTCGTGCAGGGACACCCGGAGTATGATCGTCTGACACTGGATAAGGAGTACAGAAGAGATCTGGCAAAAGGCGCAGCCATAGCTCTGCCTGAGAATTATTATCCGGACAATGATCCGGAGCGCAAACCCCTGCTCAGGTGGAGAGCCGTATCCGCCGCGCTGTATGCAAACTGGATCAACTACTATGTATACCAGGTAACCCCTTATGATATGTATGGGACCCCTGATTTCCGCTGATCAGATAATTTACACTGATTCGATATTTCACACACGCAGGCTTGAAAGTGGAGGAATCTGTTTATGAATATTTTTGATGTGATCGGACCGGTTATGGTTGGTCCATCCAGTTCTCACACTGCCGGAGCCGTGAAGATTGGCAATGTCTGCCTGAAACTGATGGGAGAAAAGATTCAGAAGGCGGATATTCTGCTGCATGGTTCTTTTCTTGCAACCGGGAAGGGGCATGGTACAGACAAGGCACTGGTGGCAGGTCTGCTTGGTTTCTCTGTGGATGACAGCCGGATTCCGGACAGCTTCAGGATTGCGCAGGAGAGCGGTCTGTCATATCGCTTTGGTGCCATTGATCTGGGAGAGGACGCTCATCCGAACTCAGTGAGAATGGACCTGACATCAATCAGTGGGAAAAAGCTGGAGGTTCAGGCCTCATCGATCGGCGGTGGAAGAATCATGGTAAACAGGATTGATGGTCTTGAGGCAAATTTCAGCGGTGATCTGCCGACGCTGATTGTGCATAATCTGGATCAGCCTGGCCATGTTGCGGAGGTGACCAGCATGCTGGAGCACAAATCTGTTAACATCGCAACGATGCAGCTGTATCGATCCGGCAGGGGCGGTCACGCCGTAATGGTCATCGAGTGTGATCAGGAGATCCCAAGAGAAGCCCTGAAATGGCTGGAGCATCTGGAGGGAATTGAGAAGGTTACCTACTACAGTCTGCAGCAGGAGATATGATGCATCATATCCGGCAGTTATAAGGAAGTTTTTGAAGCGCACTCAATGCACGGTGATAAACAGGAGATAAAACTTTGTACGATTCTTTAGAGAAAATACTTGAGATCTGCAATAAACAGAAGCTTTCATTCTGGGAGGCTGTCATGCAGGAGGATTGCAGGGAAGAAGGAATTTCTCCGGATGATTCCAGGGAAAAAATGCATGCGATTTATCAGGCAATGCGGGAATCGGACCGCAATTATGATCCTGCACTGATTTCATCAAGCGGACTGTCCGGAACAGATGCGGAGAAGATGAGGCAGTCCCGCCTGAATGGACAGCTTCTGCAGGATGATTTTACCGGAAAGGTTATGGAGAGGGCCCTGAGGGTCGCAGAATCAAATGCCTGCATGAAAAGGATCGTTGCAGCGCCTACGGCAGGATCCTGCGGGGTAATGCCGGCAGTGCTGTTGACGATTCGGGAGAAGCTGGACCTGCCGGATGAAAAGATGGAGGAGGCTTTGTATACGGCTTCCGGTATCGGAGGGGTGATTGCACAGAGAGCTTGTCTTGCGGGTGCGGAAGGCGGCTGTCAGGCGGAGATCGGATCGGCATCCGCCATGGCTGCAGGCGCTGCCGTGTATCTGATGGGCGGAACAGAGGAGGCAATCATTCACAGCTGTGCGATGGCGCTCAGTGCATTGCTTGGCCTTGTCTGCGATCCTGTTGCAGGTCTGGTTGAGGTTCCCTGCGTGAAGAGAAATGTAACAGGGGCAGTCAATGCAGTCTGTGCTGCAGAAATGGCACTCGCAGGCATTCGCAGCAGGATTCCTCCGGACCAGGTGATTGATGCGATGAAGAGCGTCGGCAGATGCATGGCGACTGATCTTCGCGAAACCGGTCGGGGCGGGCTGGCCGCTACGCCGGAAGGACAGAGAATTCGTGACAGGCTGATTGGTGGCAGCTGAATCAATTAATGTATTTGCATCAAAATGATAAATCAAAATAATAAATGAAAGAACAGAAACGTCCGGCATGATGATGTATGCCGGACGTTCCTGTTCTTTGCTGTCAGGGAAACAGATTGAGCATCATAGAAGCGCGGTCCTCTGTCACTGCTTCCGTATTGTTGATAAAGATCACATCACTTACCTGGTGATCGGAGACAAACTGAGTCAGATTGCCGCTGTAATAGCGGTAATCAATTACATAAATGTTCTGATAGTGATCTACCAGCCACGGTACAAAGCAGTTGCCGAAGGACTCCTTCAGAATGACGCAGGAGGATCCGTCTGTGATGGCCGGGTTGTGAATTTCCTCATAGGGCTGGTCACCGCCGATGAATGCAAGGTATTTGTTTTCGGACGAGTAGCTGCTTGCATCTGCAACAATCGGATAGGTGAAGGTATTTCCATTCTGGTCGTTGCAGGTAAGCTCGTTGGTTCCTGCAGGTGTCCATGTCTGTACGGTATCCGGATTATTACCCAGTGCCGCCGACTGGTTGCTCAGAGAATAATAGGTCCCGATGAATCCGGGATAGTCTTTCTCTGTAAGATCACTTACGGCATGCGCCTGGATTCCCTTGGACTTGCAGAAATCCGTATATGCATAATAGGCTCCAAGTGCCGTCCAGTGATGGTCCGTGCGGAAATACAGATACTCGGAATTATGCTTTACCAGTGTGTCATAGACAGCTACCTTTTTCACAGAGGAATCTATTCTGCTGTAGGTATAGTTAATCGCATCCTTCTGGCTGGACCCGCCCAGGGACTTCTGTACATCCTCACTCAGATCGACACCAAATCCGGTTGGTATGATCAGGTCGTACACATTTATGTTTGTTCCGAGACGCGACTGCACAGTATTGATCATGGAAGCATAGGCATCTGCGTTGCTCTGGGTGAAATAATATATATCGAAGCCGCGATCTCCGGTCACATATACCTGTCCCACTGCATCAGGAACATCGTGGATGGTTCCGTCACTCTGATTACTTTCCGCTGCAGAAGAAGAATTCGTTTCGCTCTGGTCAGAAGAGGTATCCGGCTCCGATTCTGTCGGCACAGAGCTGCTCTGGGAGGCGGTGCCTGAGGAAGAGGATACGGCGGAGTCTGTTGTGTTGTCAGGCTTCTGTATAATAGGAGCAATACTGACAGATGAGGTATCAGGTATTGCGTCCGCATCTGTTTGGGAGGAATTTCCATATAGTGCAGTTTTCCGTATGCCATAGCATTCTTCAATTTTTGAATCAATGGTCAGCATGGCGTCGCGGGTAGGATAGGTGTCTGAGTACCAGGTAGAAAGCTTGTCAAAAAAATCACCTGTCCAGATCCCTGAGAGCGAAATTTCAGGAAACTGCGCCAGTGTTCTTTTTTCCAGCAGAGAAATCTTCGGACGAAGGTCCATACTCAGTCCCAGAATCCCGAACACACCAAATCCCACACAAAAGACAGCACAGAAAAGCTTCTGCCAGCGGCGGTGGCAGCGGATATTTTTTTTCAGGTACCTGTGGATATCTCTTTGGCTGCGCTTATGCTTCTGATCTGTGCCTGCATGATTCGTATCCCGATTGTCCATTTCTTTTTTCATAACTTCCTTAGATTTGCATATATTTATGAATTTATTATTCTTCCTGGATGCAGAATGCTTCTGATAAAACAAATTGTCCAGAGCAATTTAAAACTGGTTGTAAAGGAACGGGTGGTAGGTCGCTCCTGCCAGCGCACAGATGGCCAGGACAAAGCAGATGCAGGCAAGGAGCAGTCTGACAGCATAGTAAATGTTCTTGGAGATCCGCTTTTCCTGCAGCCAGATTTCTATTCTGTGTGAGCAGTTTGTAAACAGTGGTGTTGAAACCAATACACATAAAATGAGCAGAAACAGATTGTTTCTGATTGTGAGCTGCAGTGCAGCATCCTTCCATCCGGAATACCATCTGCCTAGCAGTGACAGAGCGCTCTGGAGCTGACCGAAATCCGTGAAGCGGAATATCACCCATCCCAGATTAAATACCAGGATCGTGTAAATGTGCCGCAGTGCTTTTCCGGCTGTAAGAGAAAAAATGGAAGGTTTCCTGGTGCTTTGTTCATTCCTGGTTCTGCGGACGGCCCGGACAATGTTTTCCAGACAGATAAAGACGAAATAATAGAGCCCCCAGAGAATGAAATTCCAGTCTGCGCCATGCCAGAGTCCGGTCAGAAGCCATACGATCAGAAGATTGACCGTCTGTCGGGCAAAGCCCCGGCGGTTTCCCCCCAATGGAATATAGACATAGTCTCTGAAAAAAGAAGACAGAGAGATGTGCCAGCGCCGCCAGAAATCCTTCACAGATGAAGCAATATATGGATAATCAAAGTTTTCCTTATAATGAAAACCAATCATTTCACCAAGTCCGATGGCCATGTCTGAATACGCTGAGAAATCCAGATACATCTGCAGGGTAAAGCATAGTGATCCGAGAACGGCTGAAGCCGGAGAGACCGAAGCTATGCCGGAGGATGCGGGAAGCAGCTGGTCAGCCAATTTACCGACCGGGTCAGAGAGAATGGCTTTTTTTGCAAGACCGAGGGCAAAGCGGTACATGCCCATGGAAAAGGTCCTGCGGTCCATGATCCGTTCCTGAAGTGCGTCTGACATATCGGCGTACCGTACAATGGGTCCCTGCTGGATGGTATGGAAGCAGACGACATAGGTAAGAAAAATCAGAAAATTTCTCTCGGCCTTTACCCGCCTGTGATAGACATCTGCTACATAGGAGATCAGTTTGAAAGTATAAAAGGAGATTCCCAGGGGCAGTGCGGCAATGGGAGATTTTAATTGCAGTCCGAACAAATGGTCCAGGGATGAGAACAGAAATCCCGTGTATTTGAAGATGCCAAGTACACCCAGAAACGCTGCGACAGAAAAAATCAGAACCCCCCGGGCTGTTCCTTTACTTTTGGACTTTCTGATGAAAAGTGCCGCAATCCATCCGATCCACGCTTCTGCAACAAGAAGAAGCAGGAAGCGCAGTCCGCCAAAGAGATAGAAAAGTATAGAAAAAAGAAGCAGCGTGGTGTTTCTACTTGACTGCTTCGGAAATATCTTATAGATTAGAAGGAATAGCGGCAAAAAGCCAATAATAAAGATTAAGCTTGAAAATGTCATAGAACCCCTTGGCGTGAAATCCCCTTCAATGTTCCTGTTTTTGTATCATTCATAACCGGATTTCTAGTTTAAAATGGAAAACGGTAAGTGTCAAGGGATCGCCATGGAATTGCGGTACGGATTTCAATACGGCTTTTAATGATAAAGCTGGCTGGCCGGATACTGCAGTTATTACAGTAAATACAGCAATAACAGTCAGTACAGCAATAACAGTCAATACAGCTATCACGGGAGATTTAACATGCTGCTGGATGTTTTAAAGGATACCATCATCGATACACTGAAACTGATACCCTTTCTCTATCTGACATATCTTTTGATGGAGTGGATTGAAGATAAGGCACAGGAGAAAACGGTAGGAATTCTGGAAAAAGCAAGACGCCTGGGGCCTGTCGTCGGTGCTGCAACCGGTGTGATCCCGCAATGTGGTTTTTCCGCGGCAGCGGCGAGCATGTATTCCGGAGGTGTCATAACGGTAGGTACCTTGCTGGCTGTATTTCTGGCAACTTCCGATGAGATGCTTCCGATTTTTATTTCAGAGAGAGTTAATATTGGAACCATCCTTTCTATAATAGGAACAAAAATTTTGCTTGGCGCGGTTTCCGGACTGCTGATTGATGCCGCCCTGCGTGTCTATCGCAGGAAGCATCCGAGAACCGACCGGTACATTCATGATCTGTGCGAACAGGATCACTGTCACTGCGAAAAAGGGAATATTTTTCTGTCTGCATTCCTGCACACTATCGAAATCACCGGTTTTATTCTGATTATTACCTTTGTGGCGGGGCTTGCGATTGAGGGAATCGGAGAAGACAAGATCGGTTCCTTTCTCTCTGGTCAGCCGCTGATTGGGGTGGCTCTTTCCGGTATGATCGGCCTGATTCCAAACTGCGGTGCCTCTGTCACAATTACAGAACTTTATCTGAAGGGAATTCTCAGTCCGGGTCAGATGATGGCAGGTCTCCTGGTCGGCGCAGGAGTCGGTCTTCTGATTCTGTTTCGTTCCGACCGCAGACATCTGAAGGATAACATTGAAATCACGATTGCTCTGTACCTGATTGGTATTTTCTGGGGCGCCATTATTGATCAGCTGGGGATCATTTTCTGAGACAGGAGATGCATATTCAAAGCAGCAATGGATAACGTTGCGGGGACCAAATCATATTGTTGGAGAATGAATACCGTTACGGGAGAATAGATGCTATTGCAGGAGAACGGAGGCCGGTATGGGAAGTGAAACAGAAGAAAGACAGTCTGGAATCGCAGAGCCCTGGCATTGCCCTGTTTCCAGAAAATGCGGGGGATGTCAATATCTGGGATTGTCCTATAGCGAACAGCTTGAGAAGAAGGAAAGACAGGTCCGGGAGACGCTCTCAGGTATAGTACGGACAGAAAAAATCACGGGCATGTCCTTCCCCTACTTCTACAGAAACAAGGTGCATGCTGCATTCCGGAGAAAGAAAAACGGCGATATTATATCAGGCATCTATGCAGAAGGGACACACAAGGTTGTGCAGGCTGACAGGTGTCTGATTGAGAATCAGAACGCAGACAGGATTATACAGACGATACGTTCGCTCCTTCCCTCATTTCGGATCACGATTTACAATGAAGATTCCGGCTACGGTCTCCTTCGTCATATCCTGATCCGCACAGGCCGCAGGACAGGACAGGTACTGGTTGTACTGGTGGCGTCTTCGCCGGTATTTCCGTCAAAGAAAAATTTTATCGGTGCGCTGTTAAAGAAGCATCCCGAGATCACCTGCGTTGTTTTGAATGTGAACGACCGAAAGACAAGCATGGTTCTTGGAGACCGGAATATTGTTCTGTTCGGGAAGGGCTATATCGAAGATATTCTGTGTGGCAAGATCTTTCGTATCTCTCCATCCTCCTTCTATCAGGTGAATCCTGTCCAGACAGAGGTGCTTTATCGTAAGGCAATGCAGCTTGCAGGACTTACCGGGAACGAAACAGTGTTTGATGCCTATTCTGGAATCGGAACGATTGGAATCATTGCCGCTGACCAGGCGCGGGAGGTAACCTGCGTCGAGCTGAACGATCACGCTGTCCGGGATGCAGAGTGGAATGCAAGAAAGAATAAAGCATCGAACATCCGCTTTTATCAGGATGATGCGGGGAGATTTCTCGAGAAGATGGCAGAACAGGGTAAGCGGACAGATGTTCTGTTTATGGACCCGCCAAGATCTGGGAGCACAGAAACCTTTATGCATGCAGCAGTCAGGATGCATCCGGACAGAATTGTCTATATCTCCTGCAATCCGGAGACGCTGGCGCGGGACATCCGTTATTTTCACCGTCTAGGATATATTGCAGAGTGTGTATACCCTGTGGACATGTTTCCATGGACAGGTTCTATTGAATCTGTATGTCTTCTGACGGAACATAATCAAGGCACTCAGAATCATAATTCGCAGAATCAAGGCCCTCAGAATAATAATTCGCAGAATCAAGGCCCTCAGAATAATAATTCGCAGAATCAAGGCCCTCAGAATCATGGTACGCAGAATCGGGATAATCAATATCATGGTACTAAATGCTAAAATTCATAGTGCTTAATAAGCATAACGCTTAAAATCATGGCTCGGTGAAATTATTATTCAAAAAATATTTGTGTGTGCCGGAAAAAATCATCCTGCCTCTGCTTGCATTTCAAATTCAACATGTTACAATTGTATTACGATCATGCAGGAGTACATTTCACCAGGGGCAGGCAAATGAATCTCTACGAGGCTATTTTTGTAAGAAAATCCGTACGCAATTACGTATTCGAACCATTGAGCGAGGATCTGTTACGGGAGATTCGCACACATTATGCGGAGCTGCCGAATTTATTCGGCGATTATGAGACAGATATCTCAATCTATGATAATACACGGCATACATTGCATATCAGGCAGTTTCATACGGTGAAGGCGCCTTACTACATGCTGTTTTATTCCAGGGAATCCGCGCGCTGTCAGATGAATATGGGGTATCTGATGCAGCAGATGAATCTTTTTCTCTGCTGCAAGGGTCTTGGTGCATGCTTCGTAGGAAGCACAGCAGTCAGCGCAAGTCTGCAGCAGAAGCGGGATATGCGTCTGATCGGTATTCTTGCCTTCGGGAAGAGCAAGGAATCTCCGGTTCGCAAAAAGGGAGAGGCCAGACGTCTGCCTCTTGAGGAACTTTGTGTGTTCAAGGAGGTACCAAGAGCCTGGATGAGGCAGCTTCTCGAAGCGGCAAGGTTTGCCCCATCTTCCATGAATATTCAGCCTTGGAGATTTGTGGTATTCGATGACAGAATTCATGTATTCACCAAGAAGCATAAAGCCGATCATCTCGAAAAATACCGCTGGGAAGAGGTGAATTTCGGTATTATGTTTGCAAATATTATGATCACGGCAGATGAACTGTGGCTGGATGTGGACCTGATCAGACTGGAGAATATTTCTCAGAAGAGCTTCCCGAATAACCAGTATATTCTGAGTGCGATTATGAAATCCTGACAGGCAGGGCTGTTACTTTATATTCAGAACCATTGCCGCATCGGCTGTATCTGATCTGCTTCAAAGGGATCCATTTAGAGAAAGCAGTGAGAAAGTGCAAATTCCAGGTGCTCAAAAAAGTTCAAAAAAGATTCTGGAAAATTAAAAAAATAGATTGACAAACAAGCCTGGATATAGTATTTTATATTTCGTCAGTTTTGAGAGATCGCTAAGAG
>JAJGAH010000011.1 GCA_020844525.1 Eubacterium sp. | reverse complement strand
GGCATTCTGCTTATTACTTTTACTTATTGGGATGAAAGCTCCCCGTCTCCGGCCTTTTATAGATATAGACATGGTCGGATAATACATCCTGTTCCTCAACATTTGTCTGATTAATGCTTCTGACCATCTCATTGAGTTCTGATACGGAATAATTGCCGTCATCCGGAAGAATCAGGCATTCATGCACACTGCTTGGAATAATAAAATAATCACATTCCAGCTTTTCTGCAATCCGCTCTGTCATTCCAGGCAGGGCGATCACGGCAGCCCCATATGGTCTGCTCTGGTTTGAAAGCAGATAAAGAGGGGAATCCGGAAGCTCTCCGCTATCTGCGTCAAGCTCGCTTTCCAGAAAGCTGGCAAGCGGCTGGAACAGAATATCTTTGGTTTTCAATGAGTTTTGCAGAGCATCACGAATCAGCTGTTCTGGTTCAATACCCCAGGGCCTGAGATGAGCATTCTGGATTTGTATTGCGCAGTCCGGCTTGTCTTTCTCATGAATTTCATATACGCACGTAATGGCGAGATCCATCCATTTCCGATGCGGCACATCAATGAGAAATCTCTGATTTCTCTCTGCATGAATCAGCCGGCATCGCAGGTTGTTTCTGACATCCTCATAATTTTTGAAAAAATCCTCCGGAAGTCTGCTGCTGATAGAAATACATCTGTAATAGTTCATAATGTTTCTCCTCTCTTATATATATTTATTCACTTTTTGTTTTTTATAAATATCTATAATATTGGGACCAAAAGATTGATGATTGCGAAATTGTCTTGAAATTCTCACGGTTTCGACAAGCAAGAAGTACTACGGTTCTTCAATTTTGCTAAAGACGTTCAGAAAAAGTCAAAACTCGCTGCATTCTGCAGCTCAGACAGTTGACTTTTTCTGAACAACGCAAAATCTCATCACCAAGTACTTCTAGCATGTCTGCAAATGTTCGAATTTTAAGACAATTTCAAAAAAGCGCTTATCTTTTGAAACTGCGGATGCATATAAAAATGAAGTGCGGATAAATAATTCAGATATGTATGAGAAATAATAATTGAGAAATAAAAATCAGAAAATACTGTGAAGAAATAAGAGACAAAGCAGATAAATTTGCTTCAATCTGGACAGGACTGCCATGCAGGCAGAAAACTGCCAGCATGGCAATGATCACAGAACCCGAACACGGCTCCGTGATCTTTATATCTGATTAGACACGCTTGAGGTACTCACCGGTTCTGGTATCAATCTGGACTTTGTCGCCCTGGTTTACAAAAAGCGGTACATTGATCTGTGCACCAGTCTCTACAGTAGCAGGCTTCGTTGCGCCCTGTGCAGTATTGCCGGCAAAGCCTGGCTCTGTCTCTGTAATCTCGAGCTCTACAAAGAGGGGAGCCTCAACTGCAAATACACTGCCATTATAGGAATTCAGCTTAACAACCTCATTCTCTTTGACAAACTTCAGGGAATCCCCAACAGTATCGCTGTTGACAGCTACCTGATCAAAGGTCTCCGGATCCATGAAGTAGTACAGATCTCCATCATTGTACAGATACTGCATATCATGACGGTCAATTCTTGCTGCCGGGAACTTCTCGGTAGGACGGAATGTCTTCTCAACAACACCGCCATTGATGACGTCCTTCAGTTTTGTTCTTACGAAAGCAGCGCCTTTGCCAGGTTTTACATGCTGAAACTCAATTACCTGACATACCTTGCCCTCGATCTCAAGTGTCATACCATTTCTAAACTCACCAGCTGCTACATCTGCCATGTGATGTTACCTCCTTATTTCCTGCGTGTCTTTCTATTTTTTGCAATAGACCGTGATTTATTATATATAATAATGAACTGATTTTCAACAAGTAATTTACTTTTTACCCGCTGTTTCCCGGGCGTCATTCTGCGGCTTCAGGATATCGTTCTTTGCCTCCTCCGGATTCTGCAACAGACAGTCCGATGCATAGGCCTTCAAAACTGGTTTCTCCAGATGACGCTTCAGTACAATCTGAATTTCCTCCTTTGGGTTGATCGGTCTGACAAGGATGGTATAAAGTCCTGCACGTTTCGCACCCCATACATCTGTGAAAAGCTGATCACCGATAAACAGAGTTTTGTCCGGAGAGACAGATATCCTTTCGCAGGCCTTCCGGTATCCGCGGACTGCCGGCTTGTTGGCCATACACAGATAATCCGAATGAACATCTTCCGCAAATGGGGCAACACGGGATTTCTTGTTGTTTGATACAAGACAGGTCTTGAATCCGATTGTATGCAGCTGCCGGAACAGCTGTATGGCTCTGTCATCTGCCGGCGCGCCATGGGGGACCAGCGTATTGTCAATGTCAAAGGCAACTGCCCTGTAACCCTTCTCAAACCATTGCCGGTAGTTGATACCATATGCGGAAGCCACCCACTGGTCCGGATAAAATCTTCGCAAAAACCTGTGCCTTTCCATGCTCAGCTTCCCTCAGTCTCTCTGATCCAGTGGAATATATTTTTCCATCGGACATATATTCATATAAGCCGGACGGATAATCTTGTCCACGTTGATCAGTTCCTCCAGCCGGTGGGCGCTCCAGCCGACGATTCTTGCGCAGGCAAAGATCGGTGTGTAAAGTTCCAGGGGAAGATCCAGCATGCTGTATACAAATCCGCTGTAAAAATCCACATTGGCACTGACACCTTTATAGATATGTCTTTCTTCCGCAATTACTTCCGGTGCCAGTCTCTCAACATTAGAATACAGCACATAATCCCTGTGGCGGTTTTTCTGGTCTGCCAGCTTTTCTACAAAGGATTTCAGAATCTGCGCTCTTGGATCGGAAACGGAATAAACGGCATGGCCCATTCCATAGATCAGTCCCTGCTGATCAAATGCCTCCTTATGAAGCAGTTTCTTCAGGTAATCCCGGATCTGATCCTCATCCGTCACATCCTTCACATGCTTTTTCATATCGGCAAACATTTTTACAACCTTAATGTTTGCACCGCCATGCTTTGGCCCCTTCAGGGAACCAAGCGCAGCCGCAATCGTAGAATATGTATCTGTGCCGCTGGAGGTTACCACATGTGTGGTGAAGGTGGAGTTATTACCGCCTCCGTGCTCCATATGCAGTACCAGAGCCAGGTCCAGAACCTTTGCCTCCAGGTCCGAATATTTCATATCCGGACGAAGCATCCGGAGGATGTTCTCTGCAGTAGAAAGCTCAGGTGAAGGATTGTGTATATAAAAGCTTTTTCCCTTTATATAGTGATTGTACGCGTGATATCCGTATACAGAAAGCATCGGGAATACGGCAATCAGATTCAGACTCTGACGAAGAACATTCGGAAGAGAGATATCATCCGCATTCTTATCATAATAATATAAGGTCAGAACACTTCTGGAAAGAGTGTTCATCATGTCCTTTGCAGGAGCCTTCATGATGACATCGCGGACAAAATTCTTTGGAAGGGACCTCTGATTTGACAGAAGTCTGCAGAAAGAAGCAAGTTCATCCCGATCGGGAAGCTTTCCAAACAGAAGCAGGTATGCCGCCTCTTCAAAGCCAAAACGATTTTCATTCACAAATCCTCTTGTGAGATCATGAATATTGATACCGCGATAGTATAATTCACCGGGACATGGAACTCTTTTCCCATCTATATTTTTAAAGGAGACGATGTTGGAAATATTCGTCAGACCTGCGCGGACGCCCTGTCCATTCACATCACGCAGTCCCTTCTTCACATCGTATTCTGCATACAATTCCCTTGCAATAGTGGTGTTGTCATGGCACTCTTTTGCCAGCATTTCAATCTCCGGAGTGACTTTGGTCTGAAAACTCATATAACCCTCCTGTTCCCATTCTTATTGTCAAAGAGACCTTCTGTTTCACACTGACAGATACTTGACAATTTATTACTGATGATAATACTGTAAAAACTCCTCCAGCTTCGCACAGGCTGACCGGAGTGTTCTTCTGTGTGGAAGATAGACAATTCTGAAGTGGTCCGGAGCAATCCAGTTAAAGCCAGTACCCTGTACGATCAGCACCTGCTTCTGGTACAGGAAATCATAGGCAAATCGCATATCATCTGTAATGTTGTACCTCTCTGTGTCGATTTTCGGGAAAATGTAAAATGCCGCCTTGGGCTTTACAACGCTGATTCCAGGGATATCCTTTAACAGGTTGTATACACATTCTCTCTGCTCATAGATTCTGCCGCCTGGAACAAGGTACTCCTCTACGCTCTGATATCCGCCAAGTGCCGTCTGTACAATCGACTGGGCAGGTACATTCGAGCAAAGGCGCATATTCGAGAGCATGTTGATACCTTCCAGATAATCTTTTCCCATCTCTACATTGCCCGATATCACCATCCAGCCCACACGGAATCCTGCAATCATATGAGACTTTGAAAGACCGGAAAAGGTGACGCAGAACAGATCCGGTGCAAGAGAAGCAATCGATGTATGCTCGATTCCATCCATAACCAGACGATCGTAAATCTCATCACTGAAAATAATGAGCTGATGCTCACGGGCAACCCGTACAATTTCCTCCAGAACCTCCTTGGGATAGACAGCTCCGGTAGGATTGTTCGGATTGATGATAACGATCGCCTTTGTTTTGTCGGTCACTTTTTTCTCGATATCCTCAATATCCGGGTACCAGTCCGCCTCTTCGTCACAGATATAATGCACAACCTTTCCGCCAGCAAGCGTCGCACATGCGGTCCAGAGCGGATAATCCGGCGCGGGAATCAGTATTTCATCACCATCATCCAATAGCGCCTGCAGTGCCAGGTTGATCAGCTCACTTACACCATTTCCGGTATAGATATTCCGGATGTCAAGATTCGGGATCTTCTTCAGCTGACAGTACTGCATGATTGCCTTTCTCGCAGAAAAAAGGCCCCTTGAATCTGAATATCCCTCGCAGTCTGAGAGATTGCTCATCATGTCATGAATGACCTCATCCGGTGCCGTAAAGCCAAAGGTGGCGGGATTACCGATATTCAGCTTCAGGATTTTCTTGCCTTCCTCCTCCATTCTGGCAGCCTCTGCCACCACCGGACCACGAACATCATACAAAACGTTATCCAGCTTTGATGATTTGTTATACTGTCTCATTTGTACTCCTCTCCAGATTTCAAAGATCATTCTCTTTGATTCTGACCGCAGATTGTTATCAGACTATATTAACATTTTCACGCAATTCCTGCAACTTAACACAAATTTTTATTTGTTCACAAATTATTATATCTGTTTTGCCTTCTCACGTTTGCGCCGGAGCAGGGGATTCAGCCTGGGGTCACCACAATCCTCTACCATTCTGATCATCTCCTGCATATATTCACCCAGTATGTCTGTTCCGGTTTTCCTGGTATTTGCATCGTTTCTGATCCGGAAACGGCGAAACGTATTGGTGCTGAAAGGCTGGATATCATAAGCAGTTGTATGCAGGGCGTACTGAAAACGCACATCAAAGTTCAGTGTCTCTATGATCTCCTCGTCCGTCAGGTCCAGAAGCTCCTCCAGAAGCATGCCCCCAAGAACAATATTGACAGGTGTATTGGGTCTCGGACTTTTCGTACTATAAAAATCGGCAAATCTTTTTTCATCGATTCTGGGAAAAATCTGATCTCCAAAGGGCTTTGCCCAGGAACGTTCCAGTAATTTTCGTTCTCTTTCGCTGAGCCGGTTCATGGAATCCACCAGCGACAGCTGCTGATATGTGTTTTCTACAAATGCCATTTTTTCTGACCTGCCTTTTCATTCACCTGAAAATTGACTGCTGCTTCTATCTGCTTTCTGTCCGGCAGTTTCATATAATATCCGGATACCAGCATGTGCCAGGCAGTTTTTTATCACTTGTCAAGGAGCTTCTTCAGTTCCTCCATGAAGGTGTTTGCATCCTTGAATTCCCGATATACTGAGGCAAATCTGACATAGGCGACAGGATCCAGCTTCTTCAGACGGTCCATCACCATTGTTCCGATCTCATTGCTTGAAATCTCCTTATCCTCGCGGCTGTAAATCTCGTTTTCCACCTGGTCCACGAGATCATTCATCTGCTTGACAGAAACTGCACGTTTCCTGCAGGCAAGCATAATACCGTTGTATAACTTTCCGCGATCATATTTTTCACGGGTCTGGTCCTTCTTGATGACCATGACAGGTATATTTTCAATTTTCTCGTATGTGGTGAAGCGCTTGCCGCAATGATCGCATACTCTTCTGCGCCGGATGGAATTATCCTCCTCAACCGGTCTGGAATCCACAACTCTGGTATTTTCCTGATTACAATATGGACATTTCATCTGTCATTCCCCTGTTCTGCATATGAAAATTAATACAGCTTCTGACCACAGTTCGGACAGAATCTTCCCCCGGTGATTTTCTGACCGCAATTCGGGCAGAAATTAGGGGCTTTTCCGCCCTGTGCGCTGCCATTCATATCCGGAGCAGCCGCTTGTGCCGCAGATGTCTCCGGCACAGATTGCGTCACAGGTGCATCCGGTGTCAGCTGGTCCGCCATTCTCTTTCCCATGGTCATACCCGCCATGATTCCAGCCATATTGCCTGCCATAGACCCTGCTGATCTGCCGTCACGCATAGAATCCGCAAAAGCTGTCTGCTGATAGGTATTCATATTGCCGCCAATCATGCTCTGCGCCGCAACCTTCTGTGCCATATTCTGAACTTCCTCAGGATAGGATACATTGGCAATGGTAAAATCCGTGACAGCGATGCCGATTTTTTCCATCTGGAAGTCAAGATCACTCTGAATACCGCTGCCAATTTCGCCTGCAGATGCCTGCAGATGGAACATGTCCTTTCCTTCCATCGAAATATGCTTCATCAGCAGCTGGTCCAGATTTCCCATAATTCGTTCCTTCACATCATCCAGCGAGTAGGTCGCCCTGATACCGGCTACCTTGTCGATCAGAATCTGGTAATCCGACACCTTGCAGCTGAAGGTTCCAAAGGCACGAATGGGCATTCCTCCGGGAAGCCCCGGAGCCGGAAGATTGACCGGGTTCTTTGTTCCCCACTTATCCGTGATCTCTCTCGTATTGATAAACAGAATCTCTGCGCGCAGCGCACTGTTAAAACCGAAACGAAAACCCTTCAGCGTGGATAGGAAGGGAATTATCTGGGATTCCACATCATATCTTCCCTCATCCCTGAAAATTCCCTCAATCCGTCCGTTATACAGAAAAATCGCATCCTGTCCCGGATGGATGATCAGTTTGCTTCCCTTCTTGATCTCTTTATTCTGAAATTTATAGAACAGCAGTCTGTCATTGTCCGGCTGCCACTCGATGACATCCGCCAGTTGTCCAAAAAATGCCATATCATACCTCCCTGTGTGTGGCATACTTCTCCTGATTTCAAAAAACTCCGGCAGATCGGATCCACCGGAGACGATGTTTTAAAAGACAGCAGTCCGCCTTGTATGCAGACTTATAAACCCAGCTTTGCTTTCATTTTGGCAAGCTCATCATCAATCTTGCTATCGCCATCCTCATCATATTTGGAGACGAGATCGTCCACGGTTTTGCTTTCCGGGGAAGGATTGTTCAGCTCCGCTCTGGCATTTGCCTCATCCAGCATGCGGTCTGCCTTTGCTTCCATGCGGTCGAATGCGCTGACTCCATCTGTGACATTCATGCTGCCAACCCGTTCGTTCAAATCATTGATTTTCTGCTGCGTCCGTGCCGCAGCCATTTTTGTACGGATCGAATCCTTGCGCTGTTCCAGCGTTGCAATATCCTTCAACAGCTTGTCATGCATCTGACGCATCTTCTCTGCGTTTGCCTTTGTGGTTTCAGCCATCTGTGCCTTGACTGCTCTGTCACTGGAAAGCTGAGCCTTTCTCTGGAGAAACTGACGCGCATCGACTTCGTTTCCTGCAAGAAGCGCCTTCTCAGCATACTTCTGCATCTTTGCGATTTCAGCATCGCATTCATTCAGGTCCCGCTCCGCCTTCGCTGCGTCTGCCATCACAGAGGCAGTTTCAGCCTTCACCTTTCCAAGGTCCTCCTGCATTTCGCGAAGATACTGGTCTACCATCTTCTCCGGGTCCTCCGCCTTATCCAGAAGCGCATTGATATTTGCTGACATGATTTCCTTAAACCGCTTTAAAATCCCCATAGATGAACCTCCGTCTGATTTTACCTCAAACCAACATTTTCAATATTTCGTTCATATTGATAAGTTGTCTATATTATAAAATGATTTCAGGAAAAAGTCACCTGCAGGATTGCGGAATGGGTGGATATTTACCCTGCAATCAGACTTGCAGCGCCAAGCACACCCGCAGAGGCAAGTCCCATAATCACGCCAGCCAGGAGTACGCCCAGCATAACGGCAGCTACACTCTCCTTAAATCCCATATCCAGAAGACTTGCCGCCAGCGTTCCAGTCCAGGCGCCTGTCCCCGGAAGCGGAATTCCCACAAAAATAAACAGAGCTGCAAACAGTCCCTTTCCCGCCTTCTCTTTCAGTTTTTCTCCACCCTTCTGTCCCTTTTCAAGGCAGAAGGTGAAAAACCTTCCAATATATTTTTTATCAGCGCCCCATTCCAGTATTTTTCTTGCAAAAAAATAAATAAACGGAACCGGCACCATATTCCCGATCACCGCAATAATATATGCCTGCAGCATAGGAACGCCCATTTTGGCAGCCACCGGAATGGCACCTCGCAGCTCCACAATCGGTACCATAGAAATAAAAAATGTAATCAGGTACTTTTTTAACATTGATCTCTCCTGTTAATCTGGCATTCATCAATTCATGTCGTTTGCTCTGTATACATGTCTTACTCTGTATACAGGTAATTCCTCTGTGTCAGCTCAGCACACCGGCAATTCCAAGAATCAGCACCAGCGCACCAAGAACAATCCTGTACCATCCGAACACCTTGAAGTCATGCTGGCGGATATAATTCATCAGGAACTTGATGACAAAAATAGATACGACAAAGGAAACAACACAGCCCAGCAGAAGAACAGCTGCTTCGATTGACGTAAATCCAAGACCAAATTTGGCCAGCTTCAGCACGGAGGCGCCCAGCATCGTCGGTATCGCCAGGAAAAATGTATATTCTGCCGCAGTTGTCCTGGAAAGACCGATCAGAATTCCTCCGATAATTGTAGCACCGGAACGAGAGGTGCCAGGAATCATTGCAAGGCACTGAAAAATTCCAATTAACAGTGCATCCTTCCAGGTAATCCGGCTGACCTTGGAAACCCGTGGTTCTCTGGTTTTATTCCAATTCTCAATCACAATAAAAAGGATACCATAGAGAATCAGCATTATAGATACAACAGTGGGATTGTACAGGTGCGCATCCATCCAGTCATTCAGCGGAAATCCAATCAGTATGGCAGGAATGACAGATACACAGATCTTCAGCCACAGCACAATTTTGTCCATATACAGATAGCGGTCAGCAAACCTCTGAAATCTGCCTGCTGCTCCTTCGGTTTTCGGGTTCGAAAACTGCGTTTTGGCAGGCTCATGCTTCCTGGTATGAAACGGCCACAGCCTCTTGAAGTAAATGACAACTACCGCCATAATCGCACCAAACTGAATCACGACGTCAAACATTGAGACAAAGGCTTTGCTCATTCCCAGATTCAGAATATGCTGGAACAGGATCAGATGTCCGGTACTGCTGATGGGCAGCCACTCCGTTATGCCTTCCACAATACCAAGCAGGATTGTTTTTATTATTGTGATGATCATATCATTTTCCTCTTTCCGGTTTAGCCGGTGTGATACTTTTTTCTGTTTTCAGATCTTGGAATCCGATTTCTATTCTACAGGGTTTTTATACTATATTTTTTTATACAAAAGGTTTTTATACTACAGTTTTTTATACTACAGGTTTTTACTTTATATCTATTCTTATGTTATGTAATCCGCCCTTCACAGGGTTTTGATTATACGTTACATTTCAGAAAAACATCCGGTCTTTACTGCTTTGGTAAAAACCGGATGTACTTTTTGCTTATGCATGATTTCCGCGCTTCAGAATCTTCGCGATATCAATCAGCTCAAGGTCCTTGATGTCTGTGTTTTCAAGGGAAGTAGCCAGTGCCCTTGCCGTATCCACGGCAGTGATTACATTCACACCGGTTTCGATCGCATTTCTGCGGATGACAAAACCATCCCTGGAATGCTCCGCGCCCTGTTCCGGAATATCAATGACAAGGTCAATCTTGTGTCCCAGGATCAGATCCATCAGATTCGGGCTCGGCTGCTCGATCTTATTAACTGGTACGGCATGTACGCCATGATCTGTGAGGTATTTTGCAGTTCCTCTTGTTGAGAAGATCTTATAACCGAGGTTCTCAAATCTCTTGATAATCGGTGTAATCTCCTCCTTCTCACTGTCACGAACGGTCACGATCATATTTCTGTACTTTGGAAGCCGCACACCTGCCCCGATAAATGCCTTGTACAGTGCCTCATTAAAGGACTTCGCAATACCCAGGCATTCTCCGGTGGATTTCATCTCCGGTCCCAGGCTGATATCTGCGTCGCGGATTTTCTCAAATGAGAATACCGGCATCTTGATTGCCATATAATCCGCCTCCGGCTGAAGTCCGGGCTCGTATCCCAGCTCGCGGATCTTGTGCCCCAGAATTACCTGCGCTGCAAGCGGCACGATCGGAATACCTGTTACCTTGCTGATATAAGGTACCGTACGGGAGGATCTCGGATTCACCTCAATGACATATACCTCGTTCTTGTATACAATAAACTGAATGTTGATCATTCCAAGGACATGCAGGGCATTTGCGAGCTTTTTCGTATCCGTCTCGATCTTCTTCTTGATTTCCGGAGAAAGGTCCTTTGCGGGATAGACAGAAATACTGTCTCCGGAGTGAATGCCTGCACGCTCAATATGCTGCATGATGCCCGGAATCAGAATGTCCTCTCCATCGCAAACGGCATCGACCTCAATTTCCGTGCCCTCCAGATACTTGTCAACCAGAATCGGATGCTCCTGCGTATACCGGTTGATTACACCGATATATTTCCGGATATCGTCATCACTGATGGCAATCTGCATACCCTGACCGCCAAGTACATAGGACGGGCGGACCAGAACTGGATAACCAAGCTTGTTGGCAACCTTCACGCCTTCCTCCGCCGTAAAGACCGTTCCGCCGGAAGCTCTTGGAATGCCGGTCTGCCTGAGGATCTGGTCAAAGCGCTCACGGTCCTCTGCCGCATCAACATCAGAAGCAGATGTTCCAAGGATCGGAACTCCCATCTTCATCAGGGCTTCCGTCAGCTTGATCGCCGTCTGACCGCCGAACTGTACAACCGCCCCGTCCGGATGCTCAATGTTCACGACATTTTCCACATCCTCCGGTGTCAGCGGCTCAAAATAAAGCCGGTCTGCAATATCAAAATCGGTGGAAACTGTCTCCGGGTTGTTGTTAATAATAATGGTTTCGTAGCCTTCTTTTTCAAAGGCCCAGGTTGCATGTACAGAACAGAAATCGAACTCAATTCCCTGTCCGATACGGATAGGTCCGGACCCAAGGACAAGGACCTTCTTTCTTCCCTTTGCAGGTACAGACTCGTTCTCCCCGCCATAGACAGAGTAAAAATACGGAGTCTCTGCTGAAAATTCCGCCGCACAGGTATCCACCATCTTATAGGAGGCTGTAATTCCTGCCTGCAGACGCATGCGCTTCACATCCTCTTCAGAGAGACTGCCGTTCAGCTTTGCGATCAGATAATCAGGGAATTCCATCCGCTTTGCCTCACGGAGGATATCCACGGAAAGTGCCCCGCTCTTCAGCGTATTCTCCATCTCTACAAGTCTGGCGATCTTATCAATGAACCAGAGATCTATCTTCGTAATAGCATGGATCTGGTCAAAGGGAATTCCTCTGCGGACCGCCTCTGCAATTCTCCAGATGCGCATATCATCAATGATTGCCAGGTCATGGACCAGCTGTTCTCTGGAAAGTCCGGTGAAATCGTAGCTCATCAGAGAATCCACGTGCTGCTCCAGAGAGCGGATGGCCTTCATCAGGGCACCCTCGAAATTCGTGCAGATGCTCATGACTTCTCCGGTTGCCTTCATCTGTGTCGTCAGCGTACGTTTTGCCGTAATAAACTTGTCGAAGGGCAGACGCGGGATCTTCACCACGCAATAGTCCAGCATTGGCTCAAAGCTCGCATAGGTCTTCTTTGTGATTGCATTCGGAATTTCATCCAGCGTATAGCCGAGGGCAATCTTGGCGGCAACCTTTGCAATCGGATATCCGGTTGCCTTGGATGCCAGCGCAGAGGAGCGGCTCACACGCGGATTTACCTCGATGACACAATACTCAAAGCTGTCCGGGTTCAGTGCGTACTGAACATTACAGCCGCCTGTAATGCCCAGCTCGGTAATAATATTCAGCGCGGAGGTACGGAGCATCTGGTACTCCTTGTCCGCCAGTGTCTGGGAAGGTGCAACAACTATGGAATCACCGGTATGCACGCCGACAGGGTCGATATTCTCCATATTGCAGACAGTGATCACATTCCCGGCGCTGTCGCGCATGACCTCGTATTCAATTTCCTTCCAGCCGCCGATATAGCGCTCCACAAGAACCTCATGGACACGGGACAGGCGGAGTCCGTTGGCAAGAATCTCACGGAGTTCATTCTCGTTGTGTGCGATGCCGCCGCCGGACCCGCCAAGTGTATAGGCAGGACGCAATACAACTGGATAACCGATTTTCTCTGCAAAACGGATTCCATGATCGAGACTGTGTACAACCTCAGAGGCAGCCACCGGCTCACCGATCTTCTCCATCGTGTCCTTGAACATCTGGCGGTCTTCAGCCTTCTTAATCGTCAGGGAGGTGGTTCCAATCAGACGGACGTTGTTTTTCTTGAGGAAGCCGCGGTCCTCCAGCTCCATAGCCAGATTCAGACCTGCCTGTCCGCCCATTGTCGGGAGGATGCTGTCCGGCTTCTCCTTCTGAATCAGCTGCTCGACAACCTCAACTGTCAGCGGCTCGATGTACACACTGTCAGCAATATCGCCATCTGTCATGATTGTGGCAGGATTGGAATTCAGAAGCACGACCTCCACGCCCTCTTCCTTCAGGGAGCGGCAGCACTGTGTGCCGGCATAATCAAACTCAGCCGCCTGTCCGATCACGATCGGACCGGAACCGATTACCAGTACCTTCTTTATGCTCATATCTCTGGACATTACTGGTTACCTCCCATCATCCTGATGAATTTATCGAATAAATAAGCAGAATCCTGCGGACCCGGGCAGGCCTCGGGGTGGAACTGTGTTGTAAATATATTCTTGCCCGTGTAGCGCAGACCTTCATTTGTTTTGTCATTGACATTGACATAAGCCGGTTCCGCAATCTTCGGATCAACGGTATCCGTATCCACCACATAGCCATGGTTCTGCGATGTAATGTAGACACGTCCTGTTTCCAGGTCCTTGACCGGATGGTTGCCGCCCCTGTGTCCGTACTTCATCTTCTTTGTATTGAAACCTGCCGCAAGCGCCATAAGCTGATGGCCCATGCAGATCGCATAAATCGGCACATCGGACTCATACAGCTTGCGCACCTCACGGATTTCTCCGGGACAGTCCTGCGGGTCTCCCGGTCCGTTCGTAAGCATAATGCCATCCGGATTCTCAGCGAGAATCTCCTCCGCCTTTGTCCACGCAGGATAAACCGTCACATCACAGCCTCTCTGGTTCAATGAACGGATGATATTGTACTTCACACCGAAAT
>JAJGAH010000010.1 GCA_020844525.1 Eubacterium sp. | reverse complement strand
AAAACAGAGCCATGTGCGGCTGAAGCATATGGTAGAAAATGAATTGCTTGCACTCCGAACAGCCCAGAGACTGGGAATTCCGACTGCCAGAAGCTTTGTCGTGAATACCGGATCATTTCAGGACTCTGAGATTTTACTGGCCACAGAGCGGTATGACAGAGACCTGGTACATTCCACGAAAAAGATCGATGGCATGATCTGCCCGTTGCGGCTTCACCAGGAGGACTTTGCACAGGCGTTAGGGATACCTGGAAGTGAGAAGTATGAGGCGCCCGGTGGAAACTATCTTGAAAAGATTTTTCGACTGGTACGCAATGTCTCGGAAAATCCTCTCAAGGACCAGCGTATTCTGCTGGATCTGCTGATCTATGACAAGATGATCGGAAATACAGATAACCATATAAAAAATATATCATTACTTTATTCTCCGAATCTCAGGTCTGTGCGACTGGCTCCGGCCTATGATCTGGTATCAACACTGTTATACAGGGAATCCACATCCGATATGTCGATTGCCATTGCCGGAGAAATGCGCTGGGATAAAATTACAAGAGACACATTCCTTCAGGCGGATCATGAAATCGGTTTGTCAAAGAAAATAATAGGGGAAGAATATGACAGATTGCAGGAACAGATGGTTCCTGCACTAAATACTGTGGCTGCGGAAATGGAGCATGAAGGATTTGCAGATACTTCAGCAATAGCGAAGAAGATCATTGCCTTACAGAAATCAGCTGAAAAATAAGACACTAAACCTTATGCTCTGTTTTGGCATCGCTTTCTTTTTTTGAATTCTCTTCAGCCTTCTTCTCTGTCTCGTTTTCTGCCAGCTGTGTGTAATAAAAATACTTATCCATATAGATCTTGTGTGAAATGGTGATGATCGTATTCCGAAGCAGAATATGCCCCTCTGAATCTTCGGAGGAGGCAGCCGGGATACGATCTTCTGCTCCTTCGAGGTGGTGGAGCGCATCCTCGAGCTGCGTTTTGAACCGGTTATACGTGTAGTCTGTATCGTAATTTTTCTCCTGCAGGGTCAGCAGAAAACGGATTTCCTCCAGAGACAGGACGCATTTCGTCACTGCGATAAAAAACAGATAAGCGATATGCTCCCGGTAATACATCTTGCGGATCGGATTCGGTATCAGCTTGTGCTTCACATAATTGCTGACCATAGAGACGGTCAGCGGGTCATCCTGCAGCGGCTCCAGAAAATCATTGATATATTTCACAACCTGCTTCAGATAGAGTCCGACATTCGGAATTTCCGTGTAAGACGGCAGCTGAAAGCGTTGCAGAGATTCTTTAATTTGCGCTTCACGTGTCAGGGACATTCAGCTGGCCTCCATCCTCATCTCTCATACCAAATCCCATATCCGCATTTGCTCCATATGGGCTGCAGCCATCATTACAAATACAGCACCTGTATTTGCTTCATGCAGATCATTTTAAATACAGTATATTTCAGTTTTTTTACAACGTCAAGAAAACCACCATATCGGTTTTTAAAAAACTTGACAAACGGTTCTCGAGAAACTAATATGAGGGTGATTCAACTATATAGAAAACGATGCATAGAAAACGATGCAGGAGAAGGTTATGCAGGAGAAGATCATAGTCATTGCGGATTCCTGCTGCGATGTCGGCAAGGAACTGCAGGAAAAATATAACATCCGGGTGTTGCCGGTGCATGTCATTTATCCGGATCGGGAATACGAGGATGGTGTGGATATTGACCCGAAGATCGTATATGAGCGTTTTCCGGATCTGATTCCCACTACATCCATGCCGTCACCGGGAGAGATCCTGGACTTTCTGACACAGATCAGAGATGAGGGATATACACACTGCATCTCGATCAATGTGTCGGATCACTTGAGTGGAACCGTGAACAATGTCAGGAATATATCCGGAGAAGTGGAAGGTCTGACTACCTATGTGTACAATACCAAGGACATTTCGTTCGGAAGCGGTGTCTATGCAGTGTATGCCGCGAAGCTTGTACAGGAGGGAATCCCCTTTGCGGAAATCTGCAGGAGACTGGAAGCCAAGCGTGAGGATTCCCACCTGATGTTTTATATGGACTCGCTGGAGTATCTGAAGAAGGGCGGACGTATTGGCAATGTAGCGTTTATGATCGCCAACGTTCTGCATATGAAGCCGATCATTGCCTGTGATCCGGATGGTGTCTACTATTCCGTCGCCAAGATCCGCGGTGCGAAAAAAGGAAAGCAGAAGCTGATCGATGAGGTTGTGGCAGCGGCAGGAAACCGGAAATGCTGGCTTGCGGTACTGCATGGTGACGCGGAGGAAGAGGGAGAGCAGATGATTCAGCTGCTGAAGGAGCGGATTCCAAATGGCGAGCTGATCTATTTCAACCAGATCAATGCGTCTCTGGCAGTCAATACCGGTCCAGGACTGATCGGTCTTCTTGCTTTCGTGGATCCCTGATTACAGTCAGTGTATTTTGGTTTGTGTACCTGCTTGACCGGATTTGTTAAAAGAGACTATAATATTAAAACAGTGATGTATTCGTGAATAACCGTCAGTCGTTGTGAGGCTGGCGGTTTTTCTTAACAGGGAGGATCAATCTGCAGAATGTGTAAGGAAAGACTTTTCCAGAATCCGAAAGAAGCCAGGGATGCTCTGTACTATTCTATCTACCCGGACCTGAATGGCAGGATCTGGATCAAGTTTTTCGGGATTTTCCGGTACGACTGCAACCTGCCTTCCAAGCCATGGAGACTGCAGGAATACTTCGGCGCAGATTTTGCCTATGAGGATTTTCTGAATATGACTCCGTCAGAGCTGGAAGAGAATCTCTCTGAGATCAAGGATACAGTGGGGAACTTTACGGATACGGAAGTGCTGTACAGCATGAACCACTTCTTTACCACATACTGCATACCTCCGGATAGCAGACCGGTAGTGAAGATGCCGCTGAACCAGCTGACAGACCGCACACCCTGCGGGCTGTATGTGACCTGAACTAAGATCATGCTGCAGGCAGGAAATAAGTCAGGCATTAATTAAGAATATGACAGAAATACATGTGAAATCGCTTGGAAAGATATATGAAAACACATAGAAAATCAATGTTGGTGAGAGCAGTATAAAGAAAATAATAATAGAACGAAAGAAAAAATAATGGCACGAAGTTGGGAGGGTAAGAATGAACGATTTGTTGAAAGAATTTGACATGGCGGAAGAGGTTGTATACGGTAAGAATCTTCCGGAGGCATACCATAAGGCATTACTGGCACTTGAAGAAGACGGACAGGTCACCGACTGCCGTGACTGGAACTGCCGGCAGAAGGAGGTCTCGATGACGATGTGTGTGGCAGAGCCGCTCAGTGAGCCGATGATTTCCAAGTGCTTTATTGGAGGTCCAAAGGAGCTGGAGCAGTATCGGCAGGAAATGCTGTACGGTATTCTGGACTTTGAGGTGGAAAAGGGAAACTGGGCCTACACTTACCATCAGAGATACGCGGACCAGATTCCATTCATTGTGGAAGAGCTGAAGCGGAACCCCAGCAGCCGCCGTGCGGTCATGACGGTGCGTGACAAGCAGGCGGACATGGGAAGCGATGATCCGGCGTGTCTGCAGCACATCCAGTACTTTATCCGTGAGAACCGCCTCTGCTGCAAGGTCCTGTTCCGTTCCAATGATGCCTGCAAGGCGGCGTTCATGAATGCATTTGCGCTGATTATGCTGCAGAAGAGCATCGCGGATAAGCTTGGTGTCAGCATGGGAAGCTACACGCATCGTGCCAACAGCTTCCACTGCTACGACAAGGATTTCGATCTGCTGGACGGATATGTAAAGCGGATCCGCAAATCCATAGAGGAAGATGACCCGGATGAGGTCTGCTTTGACTATGTCGACGGCTGGGACGAGATGATGGAGGACGCGAAGCCTTCCATTGCCGCGCAGGTGGAGGAATTAAAAAAGAACTGAGTATTTTTCAGATAAAACAGCTGTTGCAGTTTGACTGTAGGGCGCGATTTTTTGTGGCATCCGGCTTTAACAGCCGGGTGCCATTATCTTATATAATTTATTTTGTAATCAGGTTGAGAACTTTATAGGGCTGGATATCACAGATCCCGGGGTGAACACGAGAGTCAAATTTTATGAAAAGTCGGAACTCTCTTCTCAAAGGTTGTAAAAGACCGGAATCCGCATTCGTATGCAATATCCTGCCCTGCCTTCAGGAAGGTACCCACATCCTCCGGACGGTGGGCATCGCTTCCGAAGGTCAGAATTTTTCCACCGCAGTCTCCGTAGAGCTTCAGAAGCTTTGGCGTAGGCATGGTAGTCTGCATGGACTGGCGGAAGCCGGAGACGTTCAGCTCGATGCCCTTGTCTCTTCCGATGATGATGCGGTACAGGTTCTCAATTTTTTCCAGAAACGGGTCAATACTGATGGCATACCCGGCCTCTGCCATGTATCGCAGCGGATAGGTAATGTGACCGATGACGTCATAGTCATAGTGCGCAGCGTAGTCGGTCAGATAATCCAGATAGTGGTCATAGACTTTTGCAGGATCGTGACGGCGAAAGTTATAGTAGTAAACATCCAGGTCATTTTCCATCTGGTGCACAGACCCGATGACAAAGTCAAGCTCCGGCTGGTCTGCAAGAAACTGCTGCGCAGCTGCGGGATTGGCCATGGGCTGGCCGAGTTCTGCTCCGATTGCGATTTTGAGCTTTCCTGCATAGTACTCTTTTGCACGCGCCAGTTCCGGATACAGGTGTTTACAATCCAGTATATAGCTGTATTTCTGCAGATGAAAGATATCCATGTGGTCCGTGATGGCCAGCTCCGAAAGCCCGCGGTCTATGGCTGCAAGGCACATGGCGTCTATGGTTGCGTGGGGAGCACCGTCAAAGGAATAGTGTGTGTGCGTGTGATAATCTGCCAGATACATATTTTGCTCCTCTCTTATTCTTTTCTTATGCGTTCTTTTCTCATGCGTAAGACCATCCGTGGTTATAGTTCTGTTATTGCAATTACGGATCATTCAGACCCATACTGAATTGTATAATGTATTTATTGCTGTATGGGATCAATTTAAACCGCGTGTATGGCTGCCTTTTGCTTCGAGTACAGTATACCATCTTCCCTTGTAAATAAAATCCGGAAAAACAACTACTAGAAGGCAGAATCTGACGAGTTATTTCTTTTCGCATCCCGTATCATATATGAGAATTTTTTCTTAAATTTCTATTTCCAAACCGGTAAATTTATCCAGGAGATATCAGCTTCCGGGATTTATTCGATTCTAATCCATGCCGGGACCAGCTATCAAAGTACAGAAAAAGTATGAAGGGGAGATAACATCATGAAGTACATGAAACAGTTTGCAATCATTCTTGCGGTGTCCTGCGTGGGGGAGCTGCTGAATTATTTTCTGCCGCTCCCGTTTCCGGCAAGTATCTATGGTCTTGTGATCATGCTTGTCCTTCTGATGACGCACCGGATCAAGCTCCCGGATGTAGACGAGACGGCTACCTTTCTTGTAGAAGTGATGCCGATGATGTTTATTCCGGCAGGTGTTGGTCTTCTGACCGCGTGGTCCGATCTGAAGCCGATCATCGTTCCGATTCTGGTCATCACGATTGTGAGTACCTTCCTTGTCATGGGCGTGACGGGAAAGGTGACGGACGCACTTGTGCGCGGAACAAATACCGGTGAAGAGAAGGAGCTGGAGGACGAAATTTCCCAGGATGAACAGGCAATCCGTTCTCTGCAGGAGGATGTCACCCGGAAAGAGGCGGAAAAAACACTGGTCATGGAAGAGGAGTCAGAGCAGCCGTCCAGACTGGGGGAGAAACTCGCGGGAAAAAGACCGGGAACAGGATGTCCGCTGAAACGTCAGGACAGAAGCAAGGCTGATGCTACAAAGCAGCAGGCAGAACACACACAGGAAGGCGCAGAGGACACAGAGGAGGAGCAGAGATGAATAACGTAATGCTTAATTCGGCGACTATCGGGTTTGTCATCAGCCTGATTACCTACGGCTTTGGTGTATGGATTCATGACCGCACAAAGCTTGATATTCTGAATCCCCTGCTGATCTCCATTGCACTGACCATTTTCATTCTCTGTGTGTGCAAGGTGGATTACAAGAGCTATAACGACAGCGCAAAATACCTGAGCTATCTGCTCACGCCGGCAACCGTCAGCCTGGCAATTCCCCTGTATAAGCAGATGGCACTGCTGAAAAAGAACCTCCGTGCCATTCTGATCGGTGTCCTGGCGGGATGTCTGACCTCCATGGGATGCGTTCTGCTGCTGTGTATTCTGTTCGGATTGCCGCATAAGTACTATGTTACCCTGCTTCCCAAGTCCATTACGACAGCAATCGGAATGGGCGTCTGTGAGGAACTCGGCGGTGTTGTCACCATCTCTGTGGCTGTCATCATCGTGACCGGTATCATTGGCAACGTCATTGCAGTCGGCATGAGTAAGTTCCTTCGCATCAAGAGCCCTATTGCACGAGGCCTGATGTGCGGAACCTCCGCGCATGCCATCGGCACAGCCAAGGCCATGCAGATGGGAGAGATCGAAGGCGCCATGAGCTCACTCGCCATCGTTGTGTCCGGACTCATGACAGTTATCATGGCAAGTTTCTTTGCCATGCTTCGCTGAAAGGATGATTAAAGCGGCCATTCGATTTGAAAATCTGATCAGGGATGACAAACAGCGCAGCTGATATGGATCTTTTTGCAGGACATGAATGCATTTGCTGCATGAATCGGATATACAAGTCTTGAAGCATTTCTGTAAAAGGAGTAAGGTATTAGCAGTAGTTGCTAGTTGCATCCGTATTGAATTTTTATTAAAAATCGAAGATGATCAGAGGTCGTGTGAAAAATCATGCTGAACCGGGAAGAATATCATACATTTTATGACAGGCTGGATATTGGAATCTGCATTGTTACAGCCGATGAGTCGGAGAGCATTCTGTTTGCAAACCGAGGGGTGTTTCATCTTTACCAGTGTCCGGATGAGGAGAGCTTTTTTAACCTGACCAGAGGAACCTTCAGTGGCATGAAGGCTGCAGACAGTGATGTGCCATCACTGTCTGTCATTATCGGACAGATACAGGAAAGCTCTTCTTTCTTTTATTCCTATCGAACGCAGGATGGCCATTTTCGCAAGGCGGAGGCTTTTATCCGCCGTTCCTCCATTGACGGCGCTCCTGTATATTTTATGGAGATCCTCTCCCCGGAACGTGTTTCACATGTGCTGAAATCCGATGGTCTGACAGGCCTGCTCGGTCAGAAGGATTTTTTCAATGCTGCGCTGGCGCTCTCTGAGAAAAACAGACAGACGCATACGATTTCTGCCTATTGCCCCGTCTATTTCAATATCACGAACTTCCGGGAATACAACCGGAACAATGGGATCCATGCCGGTGACCGCCTGCTCCGTTTGGTTGCGGACACCCTGATTGACACATTTCCAGGGCAGCTTCTTGGACATATGGCAGCGGATTCCTTTGTCGCGCTGGTGAAACGGGAAGGGGTAACGGACAATGCGGAGACTGTCTGCAAGAAAATCAACAGCTATATCGACAACAATAACATTCTTCTGAAGTGTGGTATCGTATACGCAGACGAAGATGCGGATATCACCTGGATCCGGCATTCCTTTGATATGGCAAAGACTGCCTGTACATCCATCCAGAATGATGTCACAAAAATTATTGCCATCTACACAAAGGATATGGGGGAACGGCTGGATAACCGCATGTACGTGATTCAGCATATTGATGAGGCTTTGGAAAAGGGCTATATCCAGGCTTATTATCAGCCTGTTGTGCGCACACTTTCCGGCAGGCTGTGCGGCTTTGAGGCGCTTGCGCGATGGGAGGACCCGGAGAAAGGCCTGCTGCGTCCCGACATCTTTATCCCGATTCTTGAGGATGCCCGTCTGATTGGAAGGCTTGACGCCTCCATAATTGAGCAGGTCGGACGGATGCTTCACGACCGGCTGGTGAACGATCTGCCGCTTGTGCCTGTATCTGTAAATCTGTCCAAGCTTGACTTTGATCTGATGGATCCGCTTCAGGTATTAGAGGATACGGTTAAGAAACACGGGGTCCCACGGGAATATTTTCATGTTGAGATAACTGAATCTGTTATGGTGTGGAACCGCCAGAGCCTTCAGAAAATCATATACGATTTTCATCAGGCAGGATATGAGGTCTGGCTGGACGATTTTGGCAGTGAGTATTCCTCGCTGAATATCCTTCACAACTATTCCTTTGACGAACTCAAAATCGACATGGGATTTTTCCGGAATTTTGATGAAAAAGGACGGAAGATCATTACCAGTGTTGTATCCATGGCGAAATCCCTCCATATGCATACGCTGGCAGAGGGTGTAGAGACAGCGGAACAGTTCCGTTTTCTGAAAAATATCGGATGTGGGAAAATTCAGGGATTCTATTTTGGACGCCCGCTTCCATTTTTTGAGGCACTGATAACCTGCCGCGGGAAAAACCTGGTCATGGAGACACCTTATGACCGAGACATTTTCAACGCTGCTGATCTTGTTGATACCACATCAGAGAGCCCGGTTGCGATAGTCGAATGCACCAATGACAATTTACGGCTTCTGACTGCAAATGCCGCTTATCTGCAGGCGCTTGCCAGCATCGGTACGGATTCTCTGCCTGAGGCAAACCAGAATCTCGCGCTGCCAAGCTATTCTATGAAATCCCGTTTCAGATCCTTTATGACAAAGGTCTACTACGGTACCACAGACAGTATGACTTATGTGGACATGGGACAGTATCTTCGGGTGCACGCAGAGAAAATTGCCGGTCAGAAAGAATACTGGCTTGCGAGAGCGGCTCTGACCAATATCAGTCCGGTTGAAGAGATGAGCCAGGTACAGAAACAGGATGCACTGCTCCGTAACCTTGTTCTTCTGTATGATGGACTCTGCTACCTGAATATGAAGGATAATGAGATAAAAGTATTGGAATGCGCTTATCTCGGCATTTCTGCAGGAAAGGTTTATTCTGATATTCGCGCATCCTTCCACAAATACGCACAGCGGTTTGTTCATGAGGATGATCAGGAACGCTTTCTGAATTTTATCAGTCCGGACCACATCTATCTGCTTGCAGAAAGATCGGGACGCTCTGAAGCAACTGATCTGTTCCGCTTCAGACGAACAGACGGATCATGGCACTGGTCGGTTGTGCATGCGCTGGTTCTTTTGAAAACAAGGTCAAAGGATATTCTGATTGCAGAGCGCGAGGACATCTGGGAACGACAGCAAAATCGAAGCTGGCTGCTGCCGTTGTTCCTGAAAAGCTTTGGCATTTCAGAAAAGTCCGCAAATGCGTTCGATGCAGCGCCTAAAGAAAGGGATGCTTTGCTGTTCTATGAATCGAATGCGAATGACGCCATCATGGCTGGCCTGAAGGAGAAAAATCCGATAGATGGTATCCAGAAATCCATCGCGCGGATCGGGGACAGCCTGGAAGCGGAGCGCATGATGATTTTTGAGACCAGGCCCAATGGTGACGCATTCTGTACGTTTGCCTGGAACAGAGGAGATCTGAAACCTCTTGATATTCAGAAACTGCAAATATCTGCAGAAAATCTTCTGCCCTTATACGAAATTTTCCGGCGAAAACAGGTTGCGAGAATACAGGACTTTGCATTTTTCCAGAGAAACAATCCGGAATTTCGTATTCCGATTTCTGGTGTCCGCAACCTCGTATGCGGACAGCTGAGAATGCCGGATCGTCCGATTGGGTTTACCATGGTCATTAATTCTTCTGAACATACTTTTCAGACGGCCAGCCAGGTTCTTTCTACATTGACCAGCTTCCTCTCTGTCCTGATCCGGAACCGGGACATGATTCTGAAATTTGAAGCACAGAGTCTTCGAGATCCTCTGACAGGTGTTCTGAACCGGAGAGGACTTTTGGAATTTCTCTCACGGTATAAAGGAACGGGATACCTTTCGTTTATTTCAGGAGATATCAATAACCTGAAGCGCACAAACGATACCTGTGGGCATCATGCAGGCGATATGCTGATTCGTGCAGCAGCTGAGGTTATGACCTGCTATTCAGATGAAGAACACACCTTCCGGATGGGTGGTGATGAGTTCCTGATGATTTGTGAGGATATGAATGAAGAAGAAACACAGAGTTTTCTCAGACAGCTGAAGGGAGTAATGCGCGCGTCCGGAATTGACATGGCCTTCGGATGCTATGTGCATCAGGGAAAGGTAGTAAATCCGGATACGCTGATTGGACGTGCAGATGCTGAGATGTATAAGGACAAGGCAGAGTGCCACAAGGGCAGGGATGCTGCGGGAATGGAAATGCGGCATGGAAGCGTTTCTTTCTGACAGGCAATAATAATCATTACTAGAGATGGAGAGCAGGCTTGCAAAATAATATTACAAATCTCCCCACTAAAAAATCCAGGGATTCAAACATTGAACTTTTGAGAATCATTGCGATGTTCATGATCGTCGTTTATCACATTGTGTGTCATTGCGTGGTTGTTCAGCTTACGGATCCGGCATCTTTGGGAAGAGCAGCTATCGACACATTTAACCATCCTGTATTCTGGAAACGGCTGCTTATATTAAATACGATAATGTCTTTTGGAATTATTGGAAACGCAATATTTCTTTTAATATCCGGATATTTCCTGGCTAATCGTGACGCTTCAGAGATTAAACTTGGAAAGATTTCGGGCAAGCTTCTTCTGCAGATGGGATTTGCCACAATTGTTCTTACATGTGTGCCAACGATCATTCATTTAATGAAGCCGGATATTTCCATAAGCTTGCAGCCGGTTACAGCTTTTAACAGCATGTCGTGGTTTGTTG
The DNA here is from genome assembly GCA_020844525.1 of Eubacterium sp. Taxonomy (GTDB): domain Bacteria; phylum Bacillota; class Clostridia; order Lachnospirales; family Lachnospiraceae; genus Bilifractor. Next base: position 4,390 of record JAJGAH010000010.1, on the reverse strand, counting down.
GCTATTATTTTGTTGTAATACTTTGTGGTGCCTTGTTTTTGAATAAGTTCCTTGCAAAACTAGACCGCAGGAAATATGGGATATTTGTCCTGACGTTGTTTGCGTTTGTTTCCTTCAGCTGGTCTGGAGGTCTTGCGGAAAGCCTGGCAGGAGGTCTTCGAACACTTCTGACCGGAATATTCCTGTATTCGCTGGGAGGATTTATTCATCAATTTGACCCATTTAAGAAGATTCGAATCTATGTTTTTTTTATTGTGATCCTGATTGTCAATGCATTGATTTGGCTTTCCGGATATAACAACACAGTGAACAATATCCAGTCCTATATTCAAAGCCATTCTGAGGACCCGTTTATTCAGTCGGTGCCTTTTTTTGACAATTTCAGTATTGTGATTATTATATTGGCAATCTGCATGTTTGAAATATTCAGAAGGGTTCGTCTTCCGGAAAATAAAATCATTACCTTCCTTGGAAAAACTACATTCATGGTATATCATGATACATGACAGTGCGGTGTTTTATTCAATCTGGAATTGGCGGGACTGGGTGACAACCCTGGCTGAGAGCACGAAGATGTTTCTTCTTCAGCTGCTGAAATGGGGAGCGTGTACATTTGCAGCCGGCGTAATTGTCTACATTGCCTACGAACTGCTTGGAATGCTATTTAAAAAAGTAAGGTTTCTTTTTACAAAGTGATTTTCTGAATTATTGGTGGTGCATCATCTCGATATTAACCACAAGAAAATGTAACAAAATTGTAAAAAATAATTTTCTTCCGTTGATTTTACGCGTGTCCTGTGATAATATTGTGGAAGGTTAAAGAAATTGTAACGCAATCGTTAAAAAAAGCGATATTAACGTTACAGAATTATACAGAATGTATGAATCGGCGGGAGGTTATTTTTTTGAAAGTCAGATTTAAGCGTTTACTCACAATTGGAATTGCTGCTGCCATGATTGGCGCACAGCCCTTGCCTGTAAGTGCGGATGATTACGATACGCAGATTCAGAATGCGGACAACGCGATCAGCGATCTGCAGAATCAGCAGTCTGCGACGAATCAGAGTCTTACAGACGTACAGAATTCAATCAACGATATGGAGTCTGATAAGCAGGAGCTCCTCGATCAGATTGACGGCTATGATCAGGAGCTGGTTATCACCATGGCTTCCATTTCATCCATGGATGACCAGATTCAGCAGAAGGAAAAGGAACTGGAGCAGACTGAAAAGGATCTTGCGGATGCTGAGGCTGATCAGGAGACCCAGTATAACGCGATGAAGAAGAGGATTCAGTACCTCTATGAGAAGGGCGGAGATAATGGATGGGCGAGTGTCCTGATCGGAAGTCTTAGTCTTTCAGAAGGCCTTGATAAGGTAGATGATACAAAATCACTCTATGAATATGACAGAAATGAGCTGACTGCATATACAGAGACTGTGACACAGGTCAAGAATCTGAAAGCACAGGAAACGGCCCAGAAGTCGTCTCTTGAGGCTTCCAAGCAGGAACTTGAAGGCGCTAAGGAAAATCTGGAATCCTTGAAGGCTGATGCACAGGCACAGGGACAGGATCTGGATGCTCTTCTTGCAGATGCACAGAGTAAGGCGGATCAGTATTATGCATTGATTCAGGAACAGAATGCACAGATCTCCGAGCTGCAGTCTCAGAAGGCAGCTGCCGAGAATGCAAAGGCTGAGCAGGAAGCGGCAGAGAAGGCAGCGCAGGAGAAGGCGGCACAGGAAGCTGCTGCCCAGCAGGCTGCCGCACAGCAGGCCGCTGCTTCACAGACGGCAGTATCCGGCGCGACAGATAGCACTGGTTCCGGAAGTGCTTCTTCAGATGCCTCTGGTGCAACATCTTCAGATACCTCTTCTTCAGATGGAACTGCTTCTTCAAATACAGCAGTGTCAGATAACACATCATCTTCCGATAATGGCTCTTCTGATAATTCATCTGCTGCAGCATCAGATTCGGGTACTTCTTCAGGGACATCTTCGAATGCTGGGGCATCCTCATCAGCATCGTCCTCATCCGGTACATCTGCTTCTACAACGACAAGTGGTGTAACAGGTCAGGACGTTGTCAATTATGCGCTGCAGTTTGTGGGAAATCCTTATGTATGGGGCGGGACCTCACTGACAAACGGATGTGACTGCTCTGGTTTTGTTCAGGCAGTGTATGCACACTTTGGCATTTCTCTGAGCCGTACAACCTATACACAGGCTAATGAAGGAATTGCTGTATCCTACAGCGATATGCAGCCGGGTGATGTGATTAACTACGGAAGCCATACATCCATTTATATCGGCAACAACATGATTGTACATGCGGCAGATGAATCTCTTGGAATTATCACACAGAGCAATCCTGCATTTGAGCCGATTGTCACAATTCGCAGATTCATCTACTAACAGACAATCTTCTGCTAATAGAACATAGAGAAATATTTCGAGTGGAGTATTTAAAAAGAAGCCAGGCAGGCATTTGTCCCGCCTGGCTTTTTTGACGCCTGGAATAATCAGACATGCATGGAATGGTGATACATAGTCTAAATGTCATGGTTCACTGGACATTTATTGCACTATCATATACAATACTTTTATATGTAAGAAGTTACATAGCTGTCAATACAGTTAGGGGGAGAGAGTATGAAGAAAGATCGCAGAGTGGGAATGTGGATGAAGCAGGCAGGTGTGATTGCACTTGCTGCAGGGACTTTTTTTACAGCTATTCCTGCATTTGCCGCAGAGGAAAATCAGACATCCTCAGAGGTGGTGCAGACAACAGATGCGTCATCGGAGAATGCTGCTAATGAGGCTAACGAATCCAATGCATCTGATGCTGCGGTTCGTGGATCAGATGTGATTGCAGGTTCTTCACAGGAAGAGTCCGCAGAGGAGAAGAGCGCCGTTTCCGGGTCGTCTGATACCGAGACAGGAATGGAGTCCGATACGGAGAATGCTGTATCTGAAGAAACAGTTATTTCTGAATCGGATTATGATGAAGAGAAACCGGTAGAATCCGAACCGAAGAATGGATTCGTTCAGGAAAATGGAAAAACAGTATATTATTCAGATGGCAAGCTACAGTTCGGACAGCAGAATATTAATGGCCACTGGTATTATTTTGATCAGGATAACGGCGGTGCCATGATTACTGGCTTTTATTATATAAAAGACCAGAATAAAAAGGTCTATTATGATAGCGATGGCACGATGTTATATGGCTGGCAGAATATTGACGGGCAAAGATATTATTTTGATAAAGTGACCGGTGCGATGCAGTATGGGCAGCAGAACATTGATGGGCACTGGTATTATTTTGACAAGGTAACTGGTGCGATGCAAACCGGCTTCTATTATATTGCAGAGCAGTATAAGACGGTTTATTACAATCAAGATGGTGAAATGCAGTATGGGCAGCAGAACATTGACGGGCACTGGTATTATTTTGACAAGGTAACTGGTGCAATGCAAACCGGCTTCTATTATATTGCAGAGCAGTATAAGACGGTTTATTACAATCAAGATGGTAAAATGCAGTATGGGCAGCAGAACATAGGCGGGCACTGGTATTATTTCGATAAGGTAACTGGTGCGATGCAAATCGGCTTCTATTATATTGCAGAGCAGAATAAGACCGTTTACTACAACGAGAAGGGCTGGATGCAGTATGGGCAGCAGAACATAGGCGGGCACTGGTATTATTTCGATAAGGTAACTGGTGCGATGAAAACCGGCTTCTTCTATATTGCAGAGCAGAATAAGACCGTTTATTACAATGAGAAGGGCTGGATGCTGTATGGCAGACAGGTGATTGACGGAAAAACCTATAATTTCGACACTGTTACTGGAGCTATGGAGCAGGATGAGCTTGCAGTGCGCCGCTTGAACCAGGTTGGCTGGAATCTGCAGAGCGCATTTAATGCGGCGGCTGGATTACGCTATGTGAGCACAAATTATTCGCTGACTGCAGGAAATGTACAGGAAATAGCCGATTATGGTTTCAGAACCGGAGGCGGCGACTGCTATGTAATGGCTGCCTGCTTTTATGAGATGGCGAAGACACTGGGATACGATGCTCACGTGATGTTTGGTTATGTACCTCTGCGTGCAGGAGGACTTGGCGTGCATTCATGGGTTGAAATCGATCATTACAATGGTAGTACTTATGTGTTTGATCCGGATTTCCAGCATGAAAGTGGTAACAATGGTTTTGCTATTTATTATGGAAAGCCGGGAACCTGGAGATATACAAAGTCTGTCAGAGTAAATTGATTGTTTGTTTCGCTTTTGGATATCTTGCCAGTTGTGCAGCTATGTTTCAAATACCAAGCAAATACAAATAATATGTAAGGGGGAGAATATACATTCATGTTTTCTAAACG
>JAJGAH010000009.1 GCA_020844525.1 Eubacterium sp. | reverse complement strand
TATCAGAGAGCGCATTTTCCGTTCCGGAACCACCTGCTATGGTGGAGGATTCAGCAACTGCCATACTGGAGCTTCCTGTGGCAGATACAGTACCTGGTGCATTACTGATACCGCCGCAGCCGGCAAGCATCGAGGCTGTGAGTACTGCAGAAAGCAGATATATGGATTGTTTACCTGGTTTCTTCTTCATAATGTATGATCCTTTCTTAAACGCTATACTTTCTATCACACGGTGCCTTCCCTCACTCTGTGCTTTTATTCAGCACTTTCAGCTTTCGTATAACAGCATTCTGAACGCTGTCGGAAAATACGTGGTACTGCCAGGCATATCGGCATGAATTTCAGATTTTCATGTACTCTGATGCAGATTTTTATCTGATTCCTCATTTGCACAGCTGTTATCAGAGGATGGGAGCAGCGCATTTTCAATGACAATCGTACCATGTGTGTCAGATTCCGATGTCTTTCCGGCATCGGAGACATTTTTTTCACCTGTCTTCCCTGCGGCAAGTACATTTTCCATTACCTGTGAGGCATCTGCATAGGGAACCTGCATCTGATATCCTTCGATCAGACTGTTGACAGATACATTCAATACACGGTCCATCTGATATTGCGTGACGTTCCCATTCTGATATTTATTGGCGCCGGATTCAAAGTTAATCAGAAGATGGTCCACCTGTGCATCCAGGTCTTCACTCATATTGGGAATACATACAGAACGAACTGAGAAGGGGTTTAAGAACCAGCCAAGCACCCGGTTGTAATGGATTCTGTAGATATGCAGATAAGACGCATTGTTCCTCCCATAAGAGCTGGATGTGATAATGTACAGACCACCACGATGCTCTACGATCTGTGCACCCTGCGTGAGAAAGCTCAGATACAGCTTATATGTGATCACTTTTCCCGTCTTAAGACTGTAGGCAGTAGCATAGCTTCTCGGATAAAAGCTGTCCATATTGAAGCTTCCCACAAAAATAGTATTCCTGTGTATGAAAATGAAAGAAGGAATCGTATCACAGGGCAGATATCTGGTCAGTGACACATAGACGGAATCTTTATTCTGATTGATATACTTTCTGAGATTACGCATGGACAGCTCCCAGATTCTGTATGTCCCTCCGGTTTTTTCAGGCTGATCCGAAAGATTTGTACGGGGAATCCTCTCATCCTTCAGGCTGGAATCCGCAATATATACACGATTTGTTTTTGTACTGTAATCCAGCGCACCCACATGACACCGGGTACTCAGTGCAAGTGTTGTGAGATATTTTCCCGTATCCTTATCCAGTACATAGATGACAGAACTGGTCCACACTTTACTGGAGGAACTGTATGCGGAAATCAGAATATAATTACCCGCAGTGCAGATTCCCTGCGGAACCATATGGGAGGTTGCCATACCTGACACGTTGGTCTGACGCAGACCCGGAATGATATAGGAATCATTCTGATACAGAGACCGGCTGAATGCACGAAACCTTGACCAGGTATTCTGTCCGTAAATCAAAGCAGAATAATTGGAATCAAAGGTGCTGCCTGTCGAAGTCATGACATTCGGATTGGACTCCGGATCATTCGGGTTGATCAGGTTCAGTGTGTTTTTGTAATAAGTCCACAGGTCATCCGTATCAGTTTCCTGCCATTTCACCTGGCCGCTGTAAATTCCGACAGCATAAGATTTGTGAAAAACAAGCAGAAAAAATGCCCCTCCCAGGGTGAAGACAAATAAGAAAAGTGTAAGCCGGGCTATGGCCCGGCTCATCACAGAATGGGTCCTGCTTTTCATAAAGAAATGCTTCATGAAATACTTGTTTATACATTTGATCATTTATTTTTTTTCATTGCTGCAAGTGACTGTCGCTCTCTCTCCTCTTCTTCCTCCTGCAGCTGTTTTCTGGACTTATTTTTTTGTATAAAATAATACAGCTCAGAATTCTTGATTGCAAGGTTGGCTTTATAGGCTGCAAGCTTTGCCTCAGTATCCATACGCAGCTTATGAGCAGATGCCAGAGCATCATCACCCAGAATACCCTTTGCGGTAAGGAAAGAAAGACTCAGGACCTTCTTTCCCGAAGGAAATTCTACTGTTACCTTATCGCCATCGCGCCCGATAATCCGTCCCTCTCCGAACTTTTTATGCGTGACGGAAATCCCGGACATGTCATCTTCCTTCATCTGTGCAAGCTGATCCGTCAGAAGAGAAATCTGGTCCCTGATATAAGAGATTTCATTTTCAATTTCCTGTTTCTGCTCTTCTTTTTCCTGTTTTGTGCGGGATGCCTTTGTTCTGTGCACAAAGGGATGGTCCATATAGTAATCATATGCCTGGGCTGTATACATAATATCGTAGGCAAGAATATGACAGTCTGTATCTATCTCTGCAAGATGAGGCATGTCAAAAGCTTCTGCCTGACGCTGCAGTTCCCTCTGTACAATTTCAAGCAGATCAGGACGTGTGCGGATGATATCGATCAGCTCATCACACATCTTATAGTAGAGATCAATCCGAAAAGCCTGACCGCTGCTGAAATTTTCGGTAAACTCCACAGAGTCGGCAAAATTACCAGCCGCATCAGGTTTATAAAGAAAATCCCTCTTCGGGTCTATCAAGCCAAGATAGGATAAGGCAGAACGGGTATTTTGCAGATAACCTTTACCGTTTGAACGGCCTTCAAGCAGACTGTTGATCCTGTTGATAAAGGTAAAGACATTTTCCCCGCGAAGATTCAGATCATCGCCGGTATCTGATGTAAGCGTTCTGAATGCGTCACGAACAGCTTCCTGATGATTGTTCCTTTCATCGCAGAGCATTACGATTCCGTTGTCCGGCCACCAGAAACTGCTGGACAAAAGCGGCGTACTGTCCTTGAAACAGCTTTGAAACATTGTACAGAAATCATCCGCATCAGGATTCCAGTTCTGGCTGCACTGCCATGCAGAGCGCCATTTGTAGAGCTCATCATGTTCCCTGCCGGCGGTTTTGTCAAATTTGTCAATGTAAAAATCGATGATCTCGTTTGTCTTGTCCCTGTTCATATCCGCGTCCTCTGCAATGAAAAATGAAACGAAAATAATCCGCACAATACTGCTTTGCCTTTTATTTTATCACATTTTTCAGACGGGTACAGGCAAAATTTTCAAATAACTGGTGATTCCAGAGCAGGAAATTCATCCTTTATCAGTGTTCCGGTCTCAGAGAATAAAGGTACTGGATGCCTTCGCTGATATTTGAAATCGGTATCAGCCTGACATGGAAGCTGTCGGCAGAGCCGGACAGGGAACGCATGCAGGATTTCGGGAGAATCACCGTGGCAAAACCCAGCTTTTCTGCTTCGCGCACCCGCTGTTCCGCCATCGTGACAGAGCGGATTTCGCCGGAAAGTCCTACCTCACCAAAGACCACGACATCTGCGGGTACCGGAATATCCTTCACACTTGAGGCAATTGCGAGCAGAATGCCCAGATCCACTGCCGGCTCTGACATTTTTACACCCCCGGTGATATTGATATAGGCATCACTTTGTGAAAGATTGATGTGTACTCTTTTTTCCAGTACTGCCATCAGCAGATTGACACGGTTGTAATCAGTCCCGTTTGCAGTTCTTCTGGGAAAACCGAAATTACTGTGACAAACCAGCGCCTGGATTTCAATCATGATCGGGCGGGTTCCCTCCATGGAACATGCTACTATAGATCCGGAGACATCTGTCGGACGGCCCTCCAGCATATACTGGGAGGGGTTTGCCACTTCTGTCAGACCCTCGGCATGCATTTCGAAAACCCCAATTTCATTCGTAGAACCAAAACGGTTCTTGGCGGCACGAAGAATACGGTATGACTGGCTCCTGTCACCCTCAAAGTAAAGAACGGTGTCCACCATATGCTCCAGTACCCGCGGCCCGGCAACATTACCGTCCTTTGTCATATGACCAACAATAAATATAGGAATCTGCAGGGTTTTTGCAATGCGGAGCAGCACACCGGTGGATTCCCTCACCTGTGACACATTGCCCGGTGAGGACTGGATATCTTCGTTGTACATGGTCTGTATGGAATCGATGACGACCAGGTCCGGCTTTTCCTGTGTGATGACACCCTCAATGGCAGTCAGATTGGTCTCGCAGAGTAAAGTCAGATCATTGTTAAAGTGACCGATTCTGACCGCGCGCAGCTTGATCTGCTGCAGGGACTCCTCGCCGGAGACGTACAGTACACGAATTCCCTGATCAGACAGATGCTGGCAGACCTGGAGAAGGAGAGTTGACTTACCGATACCCGGATCACCTCCGATCAGAATCAGGGAGCCTTTTACAATACCGCCTCCGAGAACGCGGTCCAGCTCTCCGATCCCGGTTTTGGTGCGCTCACCTGAAGAGACGTCTATCTCGTCCAGGGTTTTGGGCATCAGGTGCTTTCCTCTTCCTGCCTGGGATATGCCGCCTGCTCTGGAAGATTCCTTTTTTGTGGAGACGATTTCCTCTGCAAATGTATTCCACTTATGACAGGCCGGGCACTGTCCCATCCATTTTGAGGATTCATAGCCACAGTTCTGACAAAAGTATACTGTTTTTTTGTCTTTGCTCATAATGATCTCCTGACAGATAAAAAAATCTGATATAACATGAGCGGAGCTGCCGCATTTGTCATTCATGCAGCAGCTCCGTTTTATCTCAGTATTCTGGACAATAGTCCGGACCAGACGGCACCCGGTTCCCTGTCCGGAAGAGGTTTCCGCGTTTGATGTGCGTATTTCAGACCTTGACAATATTGACGCTGACAGACTTTCCCTCGCTCAGTTCCACGCTGAAGGAGAGCTTGCCGCCCATATTGGTCGTCATATGACCTACGTTCACGTCATCGAGCAATACCTGATACTCTGTATTCTCAGCGGCTCCGACTGTAATCTCCGCATCCTCCGGTCCCTCAACTGAGAAGGAAATCTCCTGGTCCGTGATGTTCAGATTTCTCACGGTTGTGCCCGGAACCGACTCATAGACAAAGGTTTCATTGCATTCAAGCTTTGTAATCCCCTTGAATGTTTTTACCTTGAAGATATTTCCCTTGAATTCAAAATCCCCGAGCTTTTTCTTCGCATCCAGCTCATAGTTGCCAAAGCTAAGTGTCCCGTCATTTTCTGCACGCAGCAGCTCCTTAACGACAGCCATTTTGATTTTACCTCTTTCTTTATGTGAATTTCGTGTGCACAGCCCGCTTTCCTGTCTGTTCTCAGATCCGGGTTTGCATTTCCGGAAAAAGCAGCTGTGCATATCAGTTAAAAACATTATACGATATCCATGTATTTTTCTCAACCGCTACCTTGCCGGTATCCGAAAACCCGTTGGGTTAATCGGCCTTTTTGTTGTGGCTTCTCATCGGTCTGAAAATGATCTTGTCATCTTTACAGGTTACAGTAATGTGATCACCGTTTCTGATCCTGCCATTGAGTATTTCTTCCGCCAGCGGGTCTTCAATTCTTGTCTGAATCGCGCGCTTTAAGGGTCTGGCTCCATACTTGCTGTCAAAGCTTTTATCAATCAGGCTTTCCTTCGCCGCCGGCGTGACGGAGAGCCGTATCTGCATCTGCTCTGCGCATCGATTGATCAGCCCCTTCAGAAGTACATCGACTATCTTCTTCATCTCCTGCTTTCCAAGCGCATGGAATACCAGGATTTCATCGATACGGTTCAGAAATTCGGGACGGAACATCTGGCGGACCTCATCCATGACCTGTTCCTTCATATCGGCATAATCACGTTCCGCATCGTCCTCCGAGAGAAAGCCCAGATGTTTCGGCTGTATGATCCTGGAGGCACCGGCATTTGAGGTCATAATGATAATGGTATCCTTGAAGCTGACCTTCCGGCCCTGTGCATCGGTAATGTGGCCGTCATCAAGAACCTGCAGAAGGATATTGAACACATCCGGATGCGCTTTTTCAATTTCATCAAACAGGATGACGCTGTATGGATTGCGCCGCACCTTCTCAGAGAGCTGCCCGCCCTCATCATAACCGACATAGCCGGGCGGAGATCCGATCAGCTTTGAAACGCTGTGCTTTTCCATGTATTCAGACATGTCTACCCGGATCATAGAATTCTCACTGCCAAACACGGCCTCTGCCAATGCCTTCGACAATTCTGTTTTCCCAACACCGGTAGGACCGAGAAAGAGGAAGGATCCGATTGGTCTGTTCGGGTCCTTGAGTCCAACCCTGCCTCTGCGGATTGCTCTGGAAACAGCAGTCACTGCTTCGTCCTGCCCGATGACCCGCTTATGCAGAATGGTCTCGAGACGTGCAAGGCGTCGGGATTCTGTCTCCTTCAGCTTTGCGACAGGTATTTTGGTCCAGACAGACACGGTTTGTGCAATATCATCGGCAGTAACCTGTTTTTTTCTGGTATTGGACTTCTCATTTTTCTTTAAAAAGTCCTCCAGATTTTCCTGCAGCTTCTGTACCCGGGAAGCTCTTTCCAGATCATTGCGCTCCAGGAATTTTTCCTTCAGACTGCGCATTTCAAAAAGCCTGTCCTCGAGGTCTTCGCGCGTGTCAGCCTGTCTGCCCGCCTTCTGCACGGATTCCTCCAGTGACTGCATTATTGCATCCGCATTTTTCTCTGCATCTGCACTGGAAAGCTGTGACAGCATAGATGTTCTTGCCGAACGCTTTCCATGGTCCGGTCTCTCTCTGAATTCACCAAGCTGAACACTGGATGAAGCTTCATCCATGAGGTCAATGGCCTTGTCCGGCTGAAAACGATCGTGAATGTACCGGGTACTCAGCCTGACCGCGGCTTCCAGAGCATCGTCCCGGATTCTGACACCATGATGCTCTTCATATAGCGGACGAAGCTCCCGGAGTATCTGAAGCGTCTCCTCTTCATCGGGCTCATCGATCATGACCGGCTGAAATCTTCGCTCCAGTGCCGCATCCTTTTCAATGCGCTTCCGGTATTCCTCCGTTGTGGTCGCGCCAATCAGCTGAATATCTCCTCTGGCAAGAGATGGCTTCAGAATATTGGAAGCGTCCAGTGCACCCTCGGCACCGCCGGCACCGATAATGGTATGGATCTCATCAATGAACAGAAGGATGTTGTGATCCGTCATTACCTCACCAATGACTTTTTTGATCCGCTCCTCAAATTCACCGCGATACTTTGACCCCGCCACCATAGCGGAAAGGTCCAGTGAGACAAGGCGCTTGTCCAGCATATTCTCCGGTACATTTCCTGTTGTGATTCTTTCTGCCAGTCCTTCAACGACGGCAGTTTTTCCTACACCGGGTTCACCAATCAGACAGGGATTGTTTTTCTTTCTGCGGCTTAATATTTCAATGACACGTGTAATGGCCTGCTGTCTTCCGATGACAGGGTCCAGCTTATGATTTCTCGCAAGTGCAGTAAGGTCTCTGCTGTATTTATCCAGCGTCGGCGTTTCGCTCTGCTTTTCCGCAGACTGGGTCCTGATTTCATCTGCTTCATTCTTCATCTGTTCCTCAGAAAGACCTGCTGCCTTCATCAGAGAAAGATAAAGCTTCTGGACATTGACATCATGCATGGAATGTAACAATTTACATGCAACACATTCCGGGTCTCTGAGAATTGCCATCAGGATATGAATTGTGCCGGCCATCCGCTGTTTTTCCTGGAGTGCAATGTGTACGGCATTTTCCAGAATCCGCATGGCCTTCACGGTAAATTCAGGCTTAAAACAAACCTCCCCATCAGCAGCGGGAATAATCAGAGAATTCAGCAGTGATTCAAGCCGTTCCTCAGTCACACCTGACTGGCTGAGAATAATCGCAGCTGTAGAACTCTTTTCTTTTACAAGTCCGAACAGAATATGTTCCGTTCCGATATAAGACTGACCATTGTCCGTTGCTTTTTTCTTTGCAAGCGACAAGGCAGTCCGTGCATTTGATGTAAACTGACTATTCATATATCTGTTTTTTCTCTCTATAAATAAATCTCTTTCTGTAACTATCTATCCTGCGTTGTAAATACCTGGTTCATCACTGATACATGCACCAATCGCTGAAAAAAAGCCCGGGATCTGTCTCCCGGGCTGATCTGACAGATTATTTGTTTCTGCCATGGCAATATTTATATTTCTTGCCGCTTCCGCATGGGCAGGGATCATTTCGTCCGATTTTCTTCGGCTTGACGATGGTGCCGGATTTCTTCTGCTCAAGATAAAGCGCTTTCTTCTTTTCCGGAGAGAAAATGAGATCCCACTCCGGCAGATTGTATAACCAGTCCGCCTTGGCATCTACCATATTCTTATAGAGCTTCTCCTTGTCAAAAGCAAGGCTGACCTCCGTATCCTCTGTCATGGTTTCAATAGGATTCGGCGCAATCAGCGAATCGTTGATGCCATCCAGAAAGCCTGTCATAGACATGATATCTATTTTGTATTTGTCTGCAAGTTCCCTGACCGTGCCCTTTACAACCTCGTTTGGATTTGTAAGAAGCTTTTCATATATACCCTTCTCAAGCAGAAAATAATCCTGCCAGAATTTCTGGAGCTCGTTTTTATCTGTTTCTTTATTATAGGCTACTGCCTGCCAATCCTGTAATAAGGCCATTTCAAAATACCTTCCTTTTGTTTTCTCTGACTTTCAAGTCAGCATTATAGGATAGTATATATGAAATTGTTTTGAAATTCAAGATTTTGTCTTTTTTCTGTGAATAATAAAACGATTGCATGGATACCCTACCACGAACGTGATCCAGTGATCCTGTTCTGTCCTGCGACGCGATACCCTTCTGGTCTTTAATGCTCTTTGTCTGCTTCATTTGTTTCCGGGAGCAGCGTCACCAGCGTATTTTCAACCCGGTGGTCTCCGATCCTGTATACCCGGATGTGCATACCATCTGCATCCAGCTCAAAATGGCTTCCATCTTCCGGAACATATCCCATCTGACCAAGAATATACCCTCCGAATGTATCATATTCGTCTGTCGGAAGATCCTTTCCAAGCGCTTCACCCACTTCATCCAGGGGAGCTCCCCCCTGAATTCTCCAGGTGGTCGGAGAAATCTTTGTGATGTCATCCGGTTCCTCTGCTTCATCATCCTCTGTCAGATCTCCTACAAGAACCTCAAGAAGATCCTTCATTGTGACAACACCATCCATGCCACCATATTCATCTACTACGACCGCAAAATAGTTGCCGGAGGTTTTCATATGCTGGAACATAACATCTGCCTTAACAGAACCTGGAACAAAGTAGGCGGGGTCAACCGCCCTCTTCATGATCTCCTCCTGGCTTGCTCCCTTCAGGCGAAAATAATCCTTCGCATCCAGAATACCGAGAACATGGTCCGGTGTCTCGCGAACAACAGGAAACTGATTGTGTCTGCTCTCATGAATGGTCTTTTCCCATTCTTCCAGAGGATCCTCCTCATACAGGCAGGCGACATCCTTTCGATGGGTACAGATTTCATCAATGGAAATATCGTCAAACTCAAAAACATTGCGTATCATTTCCTGCTCGTCTGTATCAATATTTCCATGGGCCGTGCCCCGGTCAACCATCATCTTGATTTCATCTTCTGTGACATTCATGCGCCAGCTGGCGGGATCTATTCCCATAAGCCTGAAAATAGCATTGGAGATACAGGTGATGCCTGCGATCAGCGGCCGGAAGAGAACGGTGAAAAACCATACAAAGCCAGCGAGCGCACAGGCAGTATTGACCGGATTTTTTCTGGCTATCCCTCGCGGAAGAAGATCAGACACAATCATCAGAACCACTGTAAGGAGCAGTACGGCACCACAAATCGCCAGTGCTCTGACAGGCAGAGATTCTGAAGATGTCATACTGAAGGCAAAAACCGCCATCATTGCATTGCTGCCCGCCATGCACAGCATGATAAGTGTGTGAACAGAGATGAGAAAGCGGCTGGGATTTGCCTTCAGTCTTCTGATACGATTGAGTACAGAAACAGAGGACTTCTCCATTTCCTCCATCTGTGCATCTGTAAGAGCAGCAACAGAAGCTTCACATGCTGAAAAAACAGCAGATAAAACGATAAACAGTATAGTCAGGATAAAACAACATATCCAGGGATCAGCGTCCATCTTTTTCTCCTTTATTTTTACGGAATAAACCGCGATTTTTACTATTTTATCATATTTGTGCACAATTGGCTTCCTGACTGGCTTAATTCTATGTAAAAAAAGAAGACTGTCGCACCGGCATCACAGAAAGCCGGTGCGACAGTCTTCTCTACAGAATTCAGAATCGCAGATGATTATCTGAAATAATTTACGCCGGATTCAAAGAGCTTCATATCCTGCTCACCGTAAATATTGATGGAGACACCATCGCCGCGGCGTTCCGCATGGCACATCTTGCCATAGACTCTGCCGTCCGGGCTGGTAATTCCCTCAATATTGAAATAAGAGCCATTGATATTCCAATATTCATCATCCGTGAAGTTTCCGTCAAGATCACAATATCTGGTGGCAATCTGGCCATTGTCCTGAAGCTTTCTGATCCATTCGGAATTTGCAGCAAACCTTCCCTCGCCATGGGACGCGGGCATCGTATAGACGCCTCCGAGTTCTGCTCCTGCAAGCCACGGGGACTTGTTGGAAACCACCTTGATATAAGCCATCTTTGAAATATGGCGGTGAATGGTATTGAAGGTCAGCGTCGGAGAATCAGCATTCTGGCCGGTTATTTCACCACCAGGTACAAGCCCGAGCTTAATCAGTGCCTGGAAACCATTGCAGATACCAAGTGCCAGACCATCTCTGTTCTGCAGCAGGTCATTGACAGCTTCCCTGATGCTCGCGTTCTGGAAAGCAGTTGCAAAGAACTTGGCAGAACCATCCGGCTCATCACCAGCCGAGAACCCTCCCGGGAACATGATGATCTGAGACTGCTCAATGGATTTTCTGAACTCATCTACCGAATCGATAATGTCCTGCGCACTCAGGTTCCGGAATACTCTTGTTATGGTTTTTGCACCGGCCGCCTCGAAGACCCTCGCACTGTCATACTCACAGTTTGTACCTGGAAAAACAGGGATAAATACTGTGGGCTGAGCAAGCTTATGACTGCAGATATGGATGCTTTCCGCCTTATAGAGTCCCTTGTCCGCAACCCCAGTTTCCTTTGCCGGCACATCAGAAACTGTCTTGAATACCTTGCTGAGTGTTCCGTTCCAGGCACTGATGGCTTCTTCTACGGGAATAACCGTGCTGCTATAACGGAATGCACCGTCCCCTGTCACTTCTCCGATCAGCGTATAGGTGCAGGCAAGCTTTCCAACCTGGTCAGCCGGTACCTCAAGAATGAGGTCGCCCAGGTAAGGACTGAAGAGGTCTCTTGGATCAACGCTGTGATCGATGGTAACACCCATCTTGTTTCCGAACGCCATCTTGCTTACAGCTACTGCGATACCGCTTCTCTCAACAACATAGGCAGCTCTGACTCTTCCAGCCTCAGTATCCTCATGGACTCTGTCATAAAGGTCCATAACCTGATCATAAACCGGCAGCTCATACTGATTCTTTGGAATGCGGACCCACACCAGCTTGTCACCAGCAGTCTTCAGCTCCGGCGTAATCACATCCTTCAGCTCAGCCACATCCACAGCAAAGGAAACGAGTGTCGGTGGAACATCAATATCATTGAAGGTACCGGACATGCTGTCCTTTCCTCCGATGGAGGCAAGACCATATTCCATCTGTGCTTCATAGGCACCGAGCAGGGCTGCAAAGGGCTGGCTCCATCTCTCCGGGTCCTCCGTCATGCGGCGGAAATATTCCTGGAAAGTAAAATGAATCTTGTGGAAATCTCCTCCGGCAGCAACAATCTTGGCAATAGACTGGGTTACCGCATAGACTGCACCGTGATACGGGCTCCAGCTGGATACATAGGGATCGAATCCATAGGCCATCATGGTTACGGTTCTGGTCTTCAGGTCCGGTACCGGAACCTTTGCGATCATGCTCTGTGTTTCGGTCAGCTGATACTTTCCACCATATGGCATCAGAACACTGGCTGCGCCGATCGAAGAATCAAACATCTCTACAAGCCCCTTCTGTGAGCATGCGTTCAGGTCCTTGAGGGCATCCAGCCATTTCACCTTGATGTCAGCAATATCGCCGCTTCTCTGCAGAACGCTGTCGGCCTTATTCGGAATGTCCACCTTCACATCTGTTTCCTGATGGGCACCGTTTGTATCCAGGAATGCACGGGAAAGATTGGTAATTTCCTTTCCCCTCCAGGTCATGACAAGACGCGGCTCCTCTGTAACCTCAGCAACCTTCACCGCCTCGAGATTCTCTTCGTGTGCATAGGCAAGAAACTTCTCAGCATCTTCAGGAGCAACAACTACTGCCATACGCTCCTGTGACTCAGAGATCGCCAGCTCTGTTCCGTCAAGACCGGCATATTTCTTTGGAACCTTGTCCAGATTGATCTGAAGACCCGGTGCAAGCTCACCGATGGCAACGGAAACACCGCCTGCGCCAAAATCATTGCACTTCTTGATGAGATGACTGACCTCCGGACGGCGGAACATTCTCTGAAGCTTGCGTTCCGTAGGTGCATTACCTTTCTGAACCTCCGCACCGCAGGTCTCCAGGGATTCTGTAGTATGAATCTTTGAGGAACCGGTTGCACCGCCAATTCCGTCACGTCCGGTCCTTCCTCCCAGAAGAATAATGGTGTCACCCGGATCGGAATTCAGACGCTGAACGGCTTTTCTTGGCGCAGCACCCATAACCGCTCCGATTTCCATACGCTTCGCAACATAGTTGGGATGATAGATTTCCTTCACATAGCCGGTTGCAAGACCGATCTGGTTTCCATATGAACTGTACCCATGCGCAGCCTGCCTTGTGAGCGTTTTCTGAGGAAGCTTTCCCTTCAGGGTTTCCGACACAGGAACCGTCGGGTCTGCAGCACCGGTGATACGCATTGCCTGATATACATAGGTACGGCCGGACAGCGGATCACGGATTGCACCGCCCAGACAGGTGGCAGCACCACCGAAGGGCTCAATCTCTGTCGGATGGTTATGAGTCTCGTTCTTGAAATTAATCAGCCACTCTTCATACTTTCCATCCACATCCACCGGGACAATGATGCTGCAGGCATTGATCTCGTCAGATTCCTCCTGATCGGTCAGCTTTCCATCTGCCTTCAGCTTCTTTGCTGCCAGGCAGGCAAGATCCATCAG
The DNA here is from genome assembly GCA_020844525.1 of Eubacterium sp. Classification (GTDB taxonomy): domain Bacteria; phylum Bacillota; class Clostridia; order Lachnospirales; family Lachnospiraceae; genus Bilifractor. Next base: position 2,202 of record JAJGAH010000009.1, on the reverse strand, counting down.
GCAGATATATTTGCCATTTTTTCCCTTATATAATATGTCGAAGTCATGACGATACCGGTTGAAGCTGTCCTCAATCGGTGTACGGTAGTCACCCTCACCAAATTCCACATTGCGCAGCTCCGTTGCAAAGGTTGTGTGACGGCAGTGATCTGACCAGTACGTATCCAGCACACGGATCTCGGTCATCGTAGGATTCCGCTTCTCATCTGTCGCAAAATAGTGCTGAATGAAGAGAAAATCTTTGAAGGTCATGGCAAGATTCAGTGAATCATACAGATCCTTCAGTGCTGAAGCATCCATATCAATAAAGCCGTCAAAAACTTTTACATCTGCAGGCTCTTCAAAGCTCATGGCCAGAGTCTGTGGCTTTTCAGGAGCACTCTCACGGGAATCCACAGGATTAATGCAATGATGCTTGATCACTTCCATATCCGCATCACTGACCTTGCCGTCAATCACATAGGTGGTTGCAGTACGGATGATCGGCTGTTCATCGCCCTTCAGAAACTGTACGCACTGTACAGCGGAATCCGCGCGCTGGTCGAACTGTCCCGGAAGATATTCAACGGAAAACACATGAGAATCCTCGGCCTTTGGAAAAGTTTCCTTATACAGAATGTCGACCGGTGGCTCGGCAAACACAACATGACATGCCTTTTCAAAAACATCATCGCTGATATTTTCCACATCATAGCGAATCAGGATTCTGACATCGGTCACTCCTGAAACACCCATATAATGGCGGATCTCATGGCTCAGCTCCTTTGCCGCGCCGGCAAATTCCGGCTTTTTCTCAACATATACACGTCTTACCTGACTCATTTCTGATGTCCTTTCTGGGAAAATGCAATACGCACGTTAACGGGATATCTGTAAACAGATAAAGAATAGCACAGATTTTTAGAGGTGTCTGTATTTTTTTTTATTTTGACGTATAATGTTAGAACTGTAGAAACAGACCACTGCTGAAATTACAGGAGAAAATCTATGGTCATTCATGCACTTCTGATCACAGGCGGCATTATAGCAGGATTCTTTATGCTCTTTCTATGGGGCGTGCATCCCAGGATGAATAACCAGCGAAAAGAACAGACTCTGCAATTAGCCAAATGGGAATTTGCACACCGTGGACTCTGGGACATGAAGCAGAAGATACCGGAAAATTCCATACCGGCCTTTGCGCGGGCGGTTGAGAAGGGATATGCGATCGAACTGGACGTACATCTCACCCGGGATGGTTCGCTTGTCGTCTTTCATGATGACAGCCTGATGAGAATCTGCCATGTGCACGGAACCTGCGAGAGTATGGACCTTGCGGCACTGCAGAAGCTGCCACTCTCACACACAGACTGTCACATGCCATTACTTCAGGATGTTCTGAAACTTGTGAACGGGCGGGTTCCTCTTCTGATAGAATTAAAGCTGCCTTCTGTGCACACAGAAATCTGTTCACATGTTTATGAGGCATTAAAGGGGTATTCCGGTCCCTATCTGATTGAATCCTTTAATCCACTGGGACTCAGGAAATATAAGAAGCTGGACCCGGATGTCATGATCGGTCAGCTTGCCGGAAAGTATACCGCCCGGGACCATCTCCATCCACTGATCGCACTTCTCTCATCCTCTCTGCTGGTGAATACACTCAGCAGGCCGGATTTTGTAGCATATAATTTCCGGACAGATGATGCTTTTGGGCTTTATCTCAATCATAATCTTTTCAAAATTCCGGTTTTTGCCTGGACGGTACGGACCGTAGAAGAGTTTCGCAGATGCAGACCCTGTTATGATGGTATTATTTTCGAAAAGTTTCTTCCATAAATAATTTCAAGGGAGGAGAAAAATGTTAGCGTTAATCGCACAGTCATTTCGAACAAAAAAACAAGTCTGGGTGGTCCCTGTCTATGCAGTACTTTATTTTATCATCTTTCAGCTGCTGGAAAAATACATCCGGAATCCCGGAAGCTATCATCTGATTCACTGTCCGCTGGATAATTACATACCATTTTGCGAATACTTTGTAATATTCTATTATTCCTGGTTCGTATTTATGTTCCTGGTATTCGGATTCTTTATGGTAGTGAACCGGGACATAGCAGAATATAATCATTTTATCCTGTATCTGTTTACTGGTATGACAATCTTTCTGATTGTTTCGGCAGTGTATCCAAACGGACTCCATATCCGTCCGGAACAGATCACGGG
>JAJGAH010000008.1 GCA_020844525.1 Eubacterium sp. | reverse complement strand
GGCCACATATTTCCCGGGAACAACGTATGGAACGACGGAAAAATATCCCTTCGCCATGACACGGATATCCGGAATGCTGTCATAGACCGGCGTCAGACATTCCACAGTTCCTGCGCCATCCACCGCCACCGATCCGTCAAAGGCACCGGCGCCCACGGCCGCCGCCACCTGATCATGGGAGACAGAGACGATGATGCAGGAGGGATTCAATCCGGTCCTGCCGGCCGCCTCTGGTGTAACACTGCCGGCAGATGTTCCCGTTGGAACCGGAGTGCTCATCAAATCCGGACTGATGCCCGCCGCATCAAAAATCCTCCGGCTCCAGGTAAGTGTGTGAATATCAAAGGCCATGGTCCGTGTAGCCAGCGAGTAGTCGATCTGCGCCTGATGCGTCAGATGCCAGACCACAAAATCCTCGATGAGATGCACGCGCCTGGCTTTGGCGTAAATTTCGGGATGATGGTTCCTGATCCACATCATCTTTGCGATGGAATACATCTCATGTGGCGCAAGACCGGTAATATCCGCGATCGTATCCGCGCCAAGCTTTTCCGTCAGCTCCCGGCATTCCCGGGCGCCGCGGGGATCCGTATACAGCATCGCAGGGTGCAGCGGATTCCCGTCTTCGTCTGTCATGACAAAGGTCTCACCAAAGCTTGTGACACCGATGCCCGCCAGATCAGGATATTGCCGCGCCATCTCGCCAATCACCGCATAGACGCTCTCCAGCATCGCCGGTACATCGATCTCATGTCCGCCGACCGCACGGCGGACCGGGTAATCCCGGTACGCCCTGCCCAGCTGCATACCCTTCCCATCAAACACCGTCAGCTTGCAGCCGGTCGTTCCTATATCCAGTCCTCCGATTTTCATATCGATCAGTCCTTATCAATGTCCACCCAGTCATAGTGCAGATAGGTGGTAAATGCTTCCTTCAGGATATCCTTCATGTGTCCAACACCCACGCTGGTGTGGTGCTTGAAGCCGCCGCGTGCCAGACGGATCAGCTTGTTCTCCATGTCAGGAATCTCACAAACACCTGCACAACCAAAGTAATCCTTCTCGATCGGGTCATTCGTAAATTCTGCCTCAGAGGCATAGACGATGATTTTTCCATCCTTTGTCTGGCAGTTGGAAAGCGTCGTTGGGAAGGCCCTGATGCGTCCCTCGTTGGTGCCCCATCCCGAACCCGGATCGGTCTTGTCAAACATCTTGTGGCTGGTCACGGTTCCCTTTCCGGTCATCAGACTCTGTGCAACCGGACCGCAGTGGAAGAGGATCACCTTGTTCTCCTCCTCACCGTAATTGTTGTTCCAGTCAAGTACCGCTGAAGGCTGCTGGGATGCCAGGGACATGGCACGCATGGTGACCGCTGAGCACATGTCAATCTCACAGGAAGCCGCAATCCCGCGGTCATTGAGATCAGAGAGCAGCACACACGGACAGACGCGGAGCACCTGTTCCATCTCATTCCAGCAGCGGAGCGCCAGCGCATCCAGATGATAGTCTTCAATATAGTCATCAATGGTGACTGAAATCTTCGCCAGTGTATTCTTATTCGTTTCCGGAACATGGGAGAAATCGGTGTACTGCTCCAGATGCGCCTTCTTCGCGATTACCTTCGGATCGTCATCCTTCATGTTCTGTACCTTGTAGATCAGCTCACTTAAGTCAAAGCTTTCAACGGTGATTCCATACTTCTGCATGGTCAGCTCGTCAAAGCGTGTGGTCTTGAATGCGGTGGTCCTCGCGCCGATACATCCCAGGTTGAACCGCTTCATGCCATTGACTACGCGGCAGATCGCCGCGAAATCTCTCAGGTTCTCACAGAATTTCGGGCTGAGCGGATGCACGACATGGGGCTTGAGCACAGTGAAGGGCACATTATACTGTGTAAATACATCTGTGACAGAGAACTTACCGCAGAAGGCATCACGCCTGTGCTGGAAATCCATCTTGCCAATCTCATCGGGATAGGCCTGCATGAGAATGGGAACGCCCGCGTCCCGCAGCGCTGTGATGGCACCGTTCTCGTCCGCAAAGATTGGCATGGAGAAGATCACGCCGTCAAATTCTCCCTCATGCTCCTTGAGCCACTTCGCATAAAGCAGTCCTTCATCCCGGGTCTCAATCCCACCATAGCGTGTCAGATCCGCATCCATCGCAATGTAATCATATCCCGCCTCCGTGACGGCCTGAATCATCTCCCTGCGGGCATCGTAAATCAGTTCACCGGGCATAAAGCCACGATTGGCAAATGCCAGCGCAAATGTCATTTTCTTAGCTTCCATGATTTTCCTCCTTTTCATTTTCGCCTTTTGCAGCTTCACTTTATACGCTGCACAGACAAACACAGTTACTGCGGGTTTTCTCCACCTTTTTCAGAATACATATCAGCTTTTTCAGAAGTCTTCTCAGCTTTTTAGAAATTATCAATTTTTTATAAGGAAAAAACTCGTAGAACTTCATTGTCCCGGCAGCAGAAAGTTATGATCTGTGTCATATTCCTGAACTATCTATATTGTAAGATCCGGCCCAGGCTGAAAATAGAGGAAAGTGTTCAATTTTCTTTGATTTTGTTCGACAGTGCAATCAAATTTCAAGTTGATTTGTTTTCATTGTCCTGCCTGGTTTCACGCTTTGTCACCAGCGCAGACCTCTGCACCGGCTCAGTGCCGCCTCCAGCTCCTCCTTCCGGGGCTTTGCCATACTGCCTGAGATAGCGCCATTCTGTGCATACATCTGAAATCCCTCTGCCCGGAATTGCCGTTCCCAGTCACGGACAATCTCTCCAACGGTATTCCTGCCATTCATGGCCTGTTTTGCCAGAATCAGAAACGTCTGTGCCAGACACTCGCTCTGCTCCGGGTCCACCAGCTGTTCCACAAGCCGCAGATCGGTCTGCCCGTGTCCGATCAGAAATCCCTCTGTCCCGAGATTTTTATGCTTTATCCGTCCCCTCTGCTCCTGAAAGTCACTGCCGGGCCGCGGGCAGCGTCTGCTCTGATCAGGCATTTTCACGCCTTCGCCTGTGCCGCTGCTATCGTCTGTGATAACACTTCCGCCCGTGCTGATGCTGTTGTCTGTGATAACACTTCCGCCCGTGCTGATGCTGTTGTTTGCGATAACACTTCCACCTGTGCCGGCACGCTCGGATGCACTGTGCGCCCCCATTCCATGGAACGGAACGAGCGCACGCACTTTTTCCGTTACATCCTTCGGCTCGTAGCGGTCCATCTGAATCACCGTGTCCGCCTCTCGGAAGAAAGCGCCCGAGCTTCCTGCCACCAGTATGGTGCTGATCCCTTTCTTCTCGTACAGCTCCCGCATCCGGTCGGAAAAAGGTGTGATCGGCTCCTCATCTCCGGACACAATTTTCTGCATCAGTTCATCCCGCACCATAAAATTCGTCGCGCAGGTATCCTCATCCATCAGCAACGTCTTTGCGCCACACTCTATAGCCTCCACCACAGAGGCAGCCTGTGAGGTGCTTCCGCTGGCATTCTCCGTTGAAAAACAGGTGGTATCCTTTTCATCCGGCAGATGGTTGATAAAGAGTGATATATCATCCCTGCTGACACAGCGGCCATCCTCCGCCCGGATCTTGACTGCATTTTCCGCTGTCACCACGTATTCACGTCCATCGCCTGCTATGTGATTGTATACGCCCCGCTCCAGCGCCTTCAGAAGTGTAGACTTTCCATGATAGCCCCCGCCGATGATCAATGTGATGCCCTTGCGAATTGCCATGCCCTGAATTGGTCCATGATGCGGAAGATCAATCGTAATCCGGTCTTCCTCCGGGGAACGGAAGGGAATCGCCTCCCGCAGCGGTCGCTGGGAAATGCCACTCTCCCTCGGAAGAATCGATCCGTCTGCAACAAAGGCACACAGAGACCGGCGCTCCAGCTCCGCTCTCAGAAACATCTGGTCTTCCGCAAGATCCATCACTGACTGTATCTGCCCGCCGTCCCAGGCATTCGCAAAGGCAGTGCCCTGCACCACATCCGGAAGATACTGAAACAGCATCTTCTCCAGCTCCCCTGCCAGCACCGTCCGTCCCGCGGCCGGAAAACCCGCATAGAACCGAAGCGTCAGGGCGCCATCTGCGCCCAGCTGGCAGGCACTGCGATCCAGGATCTCCTGCCCGGGTCTGCTTGCGCTCATCCGGCCGCTCTTTCCGGAACCTCCGGCCTTTCCCGATACCGCAGACAGCCTGTGACTGAACCGCCGCAGAATCATGTCCTGCAGCGCCACACGCGTCTCATATTGGCTGCAGGCCTGCTGCGGCCAGCGTGCAGCAGAACCCTTTACCGTGATCATCAGGTCCGACGGGGAGGCAAACGGATCTCCCTGCACATGCACGATGTGCAGCACATAAGATCCAAAATCATAGACTCCCTTCAGTGCTTTATACGCCGGATATCCTCTGTGATCGATGCTCCGCAGATCGCGAAGCAGGTCCTGTTTTGTCTTTATCATGTTCTGTACCTCCAGATCAAACATTTGGATTTCTTAATATGTCCCTTTTTTATATCCCTTTTATCAATATATCCTTACCATAGCACAGAATCCTCATGCCTGCACAGGACCGCCCGCCAGGTAAACGTTACTTCTTGCCTGTCTGCAAACATTCGAATCGCAAGACAATTTCTTCAGCACTTGCTTACTGATCTTGTCTTCTTTTGATACTTCTTTTGATATATTGAAAAATGCAGCGTATAATAAGAGCCAATTTTGCGTCCGTCTCAGGAGCATCTGAATGCGAAAGTATGCCTCAGAATCTTCCAAGTTCGAAAGTACTCAGGATCATCAGGATACGAAAGTATCTTGTACTTTCCCTTCGTAAATAGTATAATGACCATATGTTGATTTCTAAATGATTTCGTTGTTTTTTGTGGGGATTGGAAATGGCAGAGAAGAAAGCTATTAACAGAGCAGCCATTGTTGAGAAATACAGCGGACTTGCGGTTGCGACAATCGAGTTTGACCTCATGGTGCCAAGTCTTGCAGCGCTCGATGCCGCGGCAAAGACTGCGGATATTCAGATTGAAGCGGTTGAGAGAAACCGTCTTGTGGCCGGTGTATGCGTCAAGATGCGCGGGCGCCTGTCCGAGCTGCGTGAGGCACTGGACGCCGCCGAGAAGGCAGGAGAGGCCGCAGGCGGAAAGCTGCTGACGAAGAACCTGATTCCGGCACCGACCCTGGATACCGAGCGGGCTGTAGCTGAGACTATGTATACCTGATCCGTAAAAGGAGGAAGAACCATGGCATATGGAGCATATGGACTTGTTGAAGTCCGCGGACGCGCAAACGGTGTGAGAGTTCTGGATCAGATGTGCAAAGCCGCTGCCGTTACCTTTGAAACCGAGAATACAAGAAACGGGGGACATGATACCATCGTTGTAGGCGGGGACATCTCTGCATGCAAGGCTGCAGTGGAAAGTGTTGTGGAAAATCCACCATGCCCGATTCTTTCAAGCTGGGTCATCACCGGACCATCCGAGGAATTTGTAAAAATCATGGATGAGTGGAAGGCAGGGCTGCGATAACACCTGTATAAGTATTTGACCCGCATTAGAAACTACAATAATGAAGCGCCTGCGCACACAGTTGAATAAGCTGGGTTGCGCAGGCACTCTTTTTATTTTATTATCTTTTCCAATCTGATTAAAAGCCTCGGAAAAATGGCATTTCTTAAAAATATCTAATGCAAATCTCTAATTAGTTACACTTTCATGAGCCTATTTTTCATAGTTTTATACATTTTCATGAGCCTATTTACATGTGGAGCAGTATTTTCATGATTTTTGAAGACCCTTATGCATTTTATCTGGCCTTTGCCTTATCCAGAAATTTATCATTCACAATAATAAACCGCTCATGAGTTCCCTCAGCGATCTTGCCCGCCTCATCAAACACGTTAACAGAAAAGACCAGCCTTCTCCGATCGATCTGTACAAGCTCCGTCTCACAGCGGACGGTTCGTCCGACACAGGTAGGCGCAATATGGGATACATCCAGCTTTGTCCCGACTGTGCCCTGTCCTTCCTCCAGTTCACCTGCCACGCTCTTCCAGGCAGTTTCCTCAACCAGCGCCAGCATAGCGGGCGTAGCATACACAGGCAGCTCGCCGCTGCCGATCTCCTTCGCGGTCAGCTGCTCTGTCACAACCGCCTTCTGATTTCCTTTGATTCCAATTTGAAGCATATAAACACCTCCAGCCGTTGCTTTTAATCATAAGTTCTGCAGATCGTCTCAGAATCGGCCACTTTCCGTTTCCGGACGACTCGTCTGCAATATTATATCTCAAAAGCAGCAGCTGAAGAATAACAGATTTTTTTACTGCTGCGGCTTCAGCCTGTAACCAAAAATCAATATGCAGGCTCCTGCGAGAACGAAAATCGCCGGCATCAGCATAAAGCCCACACAAATACCCCGCTTGACAGATTCCGTTGCCGCCGCAGGGTCAACAGATGCACTGAACCCGCCGATGGCAAGCGCTGCGTTAATCAGGATACCGCGGAGCACAATACCGACCTTGACCGGAACTGTCAGAAGACCCATAACCGTTCCTGTGGTATCATAGCCGACCCTCTCAGAGCTGAAGGCAGCACAATTGGAAAACAGCTCCGGCTCACTGGCACAGCTCAGATTCAAAGCAAAGTACATAATGCCCATCAGAACAATCACCATGCCTACGTTGTTAAATATAATGAAGGCGATCAGCATCACAATGCCCATCAGTATATAACTGGAGTAAACCGCCTTTTTTGCACCCATTTTTCCAACAATGAAACGGGCGGAGTACGATGCTGCCACACCGATCAGATTTGTTACAAACATGAAAATTGTAAAAAGACGGCTGTTCTGATCCTGTGCAATATATGTAAAATAATAGGCTGCAGTACCGCTTACCAGAAACAACACGGCATATTTTGTGATAGAAGAAATTATCAGCGCAATAAGATGCGGGTTGCATTTGACAACTGCAAGCGCATTGGCTTTCTGAACCGGTTTCGATTCAGCCTGCTTTTCCCTTGCTTCTCTCTCCAGTCTTGCCATCTCCTTCTCTCCGGTCTCCTCATAACCCCGGAACATGCGGAAATGCAGGAAATAAGCGAATGCCATAAATGCGGCAAAAACAAAGGCTACGGCCGCGTAGGAATTTTTCTGCCCGATTGCCTGTGCCGCCAGACCAACTGCCCATGGTCCCAGGAAAGAATAAACTACGCTGCCCAGTGCTGTCCACACCATTCGGATCGAAGAAAGCGCCATACGATCCTGGGTTGTCTTGCCGGCGATGTTGATCATTGCAACGTTCGCAATGTATGGCAGATTCCATGCAATTCGGCTCGTAATCATAGCGGCTGTCATTATAATAATGCTGACAATACCGTCACCGACCTTGATAAACTCAAATGCATACAGGAAGGGCACGATCCATGGTGTCATAATCAGCCAGGAACGGTAACGTCCCCATTTATGCGGTTTGATCTTATTCATCCATGCCCCGTACATCATGGACAGAATCAGATCAACGACTGCCGATATCGTTGTCATAACGCTGACTGCCGCCAGCGGAAGAAGTGCGATATTCGTAAAAAAGATATTCGCATAAAACGTATCAACATTTGACATCAGGGTAAAACCGAAATCACCAATGCCATACATAGTTTTGAGCGATCTGCTCAAAGGTTTCGTCTGTTTTTCATCTGCCATAGTAAAATCCCCCATAATGAATCAAAACTATTGCACAGCTTCCATTCCCCATCAATGGACATCTGTCTTTACTTCTCTTCCATTATAGTTTTCAGTATTTTTATAAAATATGGTACCAAAGCACAAAAAACAGTCAAAATAACGCAGAAAGTTTTGTGTTGTTGTATTTTTTCCTTGAGCGATTGTCCTGCAATATCCAGGGTAATGCGTACATGATGAATCAAAATGCAAAAAGCAGTAAGTCTATAAAGTGCTGAAACAGATGGAAGTCAAGTGCCATTTCTGATATAAAAGAAATATTTTCAGTACTATCTGCACACTGAAAAACATGGGAGACTTATACAATAAACAGAATGATACAAGAACGAAATTTCCAGAAAAATAAATGTATACGATTCACAGATTCACACATCATATCGAAAGCAGCATAAAGAGCCTTACAAGGTATAAGGCAAAAGAGAAAAGGAGTATAAGAGCATGAAAATCAATTCATCTGTGGTTACCGGAATTTTTCTCGCGGTCACACTTGCACTTGGCACCGGACTGGCCGGGTGTGGAACACCGTCCTCCGGAACATCTTCTTCCGCAGCTTCTTCTATTATAACGATTTCTTCTCCGGCGTCTTCAGCCTCTACATTCTTGTCCTCAAATTCATCTTCCGTGATGTCTTCTACTTCGGCACCTTCCTCCGGGCAAACAGAAATCACCACCGGTGTTCTGGAGGATAAGAATTTCGGCAGTGTCATAATCGGCCTGTCCCTGGATGAATTCAACAACGCCGGTTTCTCTTTTGGTGATTCTGTGGACGTGATCTTTGACAACGGTTATAAATTGGAGGACATCCCCTATTATGACGGCTATTACGCCCGCAGGGGAGACGCACAGATTGCCGGATATCCCGGATATGAGCATCCCTATATTGCCAGGACCTCATCCGGTTCCATGTGGGAGGAGACCGGTGTCACAGAGAACAGCAAAGTAACCGTCAGGCTTAGAGAAAAGGGAAAATACAGGGTAACTGAGGAATCCTTCGGCACACAGTACACCAATGACCGGAAGGATTATAACAGCGACGAGGCCTTTGCCAATTTCCGCACCTTCGCCGCTGGAGATATGAAGCAGAATTTCTTCTATCGTTCCGCCTCGCCGATAGATAACTCCTATAACCGGGCAGAATATGCCAGCCAGCTGGCGGAACAGGCAGGCATCCGCTATGTCCTTAACCTGTCTGACAACGAAGAGGAATACATGAAGGATATCGCCAATGACAGTTTCTCCACGGACTGGTACCAGAATTTATACAAATCCGGAAATGTACAGCTGCTGAACCTCTCCGCTGACTATGGCTCTGATTCCTTTCAGAAGACCCTGTCAGAATCCATCTACGCCATGACAAAGTCAGATGGTCCGGTCCTGATCCACTGTGTCGAGGGAAAAGACCGCACCGGCTTTGCCTGCGCACTGATCATGGCTCTGGCAGACGCCTCCTGCGATGAGATTCTTAACGACTATATGATTACCTACGATAACTACTACGGCATTTCAAAACAGTCTGCATCCGACAAATATGATGCCATTGAGCAGTCCAAGGGCTATGACATCCTGCTCTATATTCTGCACCAGAGCAATCCGGACGCAACCGACACAGATCTGAAGAATGCGAGCTTCAAAGAAAGCGCCGAGGCTTATCTGAAAAACGGCGGGCTAAATGATGCCCAGATCAATGAAATAGAGAGCTTTATTCGGCAATCGCTTTCCTGAGCGGTGCACCCTCACAAACCGGATCCAGAAACAGATAATCTGCATCCGTGTCCGGAAACACCGACTTAAATTTCCTCAGGAAGTTAAAAGAAGGATTCCTTACGCCATATTCAATCTTTTGATAATATGATTCAGAAACCCCAAGGCTCTCAGCCATTTTTTTCATTGACATTTGTTCACTGATGCGAAAATAGACCAGTCGTGCATTCATAATCCATCCCTCCTTTGCAATACACATTTTGTGTTATTGTAAGAAAAAACACCCTTAGATATTACTGGCCAGACGGATAGTTTGTTTATCAATATTGCAGGAGGAAGCCGCATTTTATCGTTTACCTGACTGTCCCTCACGGGCAACAAAAAGTCTGCCTCTGCAATATGCAGAGACAGACCTGCCGATAAAAGAAAAACATGAATATTCTGATCGCCATTTTACTGGCGGATCTTGCTTTTTCTGATCAGGTTTATCCCTGATCAATCCAAATGATAAATTTCCTCCATATCAGACCAGAATTCCCCTTCTTTGCGGTCCTCAAGAGGCTGCATCAAGGGCTTTACATGATTCCACCAGTTTTGCGTTGCGGGATCCTCTGCCATTTTCGCCATATCTGCATCATAATCCTCGCCATCGTACTCAAAATATGTGAACAGATAGTCTCCCTTGGAAAAAATGGAATAATTCTTCAAATGACACTTCTTGATCATCTCATTAACGCCCGGAAACGGGTTCTTGTGATATTTCTTGTATTGCTCCAGATCCCCCGGGTTGATCCGTATCACCTGTCCAAACCTTCTTGTCATTGGTCTGCCTTCCTTTCCTCCACATGAATTACAATAATCCACACGCTATCATGTCAATAAATCTTGGTCGCCTCATCGAAAAGAGCCTTTACATTTCTCGGCGGTACATCTGGCTGCAGTCCCTCATGACTTGGGGAAATGATCAGACCGGTCGGGAAGAGCTCGCGAAGCTCCTTTACCTTTGCCTGTACCTCTTCAGGTGTTCCCATCGGAAGCAACTGCTGTGTATCAACGCCTCCGCAGAAGGACACTTTTCCATCGAATTTTTCCTTGAGGTTCTTGGCATCCATGCCTGCAGCAAGCGCCTGAATCGGGTGAATGGCATCTACACCGGCTTCAATCAGCAGCGGAATCGCATCTACGATAGAACCACAGGAATGATAAATAATCTTTACGCCATATGCATGCGCCTGGTCGATCAGTTTTTTGGCTCCGGGAATGATGAATTCCTTTATAATCGACGGGCTGACCATAAGTCCTCTCTGGCTTCCCATATCATCGCCGATGAGCATGGCATGTACCTTACCCTTTGTTGCTTCCAGAAAGATTTTCTGTGCTTTCAGATAGAAATCAACAATATGATCATCCACATAATGTACCATCTCGGGATCCTCGATCATATTCATCAGACAGGTCTGCATGCCAAAGGCTGCACAGGTATCCTGGAAATGGCAGGCCCACATCAGCGCAAAGACGGTCTTATCGTCTGGTGCCTCATCAACCACCCTCTTGCATTCCTCTACACTGATATATTTCTCCGGATCCGGCCATGGGAAATTAACTGCCTTAACATCATCCAGATCCTCGCAGTGCGCAAAGCATCCGTCCGCTGTCAGAGTACGATGCTCTGTATCAACATTGCTTCCATTCATATACCAGTCAAAAGCTGCAAAAATAGCTGAGCAATGTGGAGAATGATATGGGATATCGACTGCGTAAAAATCATCGCCGCATACCTTCTTCAGTTCATTGACATTATCTACTCCATAGAACTTGCACAGTCCTGGAATTGCATCGAGCGTGGGATCTCCCAGCCAGCATGCCGGACGATCCACCGGCTTTCTCTCGATGGTTGCATAGAATCTTTCAATACTATTCATATTCTGTTCCTCCCTGGATAAAAATCATGTCACCCCATAAATCGCTGTATGTTATCATTTACGATACTTCACGATTTGCAATACTTTACGATTTGCAATACCTTACGATTTGCAACACTTTGCAATTTACAATACCCTGCCAGCTGCAATATCTTATGATTTTTTCTCTGCTTCCTTTTTCCCGGTGTGTACCGGCTCTTTGATCCGGAAAATGCCATTTGCAAGCTTCGTGCTGAGAATCAGTACGATCAGCAGCATGCCGCCCCATATCAGGCTTGCATAATAGGTGTTCAACTGTGCAAACATATTTACACCGGAGGCAATGATCTGAATGATAATCGTGGCAAACAACAGATCAGAGAGCTTTCCCATTCCGCCATCTGGCAGAATACCTGCCAGAACCAGAATCAGAATTACACGCATTACATAAGAAGAACCATAGTCCGCTTTAGCGGAAGCCATGGTGGATACCATAATCAGACTTCCAACACCAGAGATCAGCGCAGTAAGCATAAAAGTAATGGTCACAAGCCTGTCCGTATTGATCCCGGAATATCGAACCGCTTTAACATTGGTACCAATCATATAAATCATCTCGCCATACACGGTATAGCGAAGTATTACCGCACAGATGATAAAGGCAATGATAAAAACAAAGAGCGGGAACGGAATAAATCCAAAGACCTTAGAATGTCCAATATCCGTATACATGGTTGGCAATCCGGTCACCGTATTTCCCTGTGTCAATGCAGTAGAAAGCCCCTGCCATACCAGCTGCATTGCAATTGTTGCCATAACCGGAGGTATTCCAAGCTTTGTAACCAGAATTCCGTTGATCAATCCACCAATCAGGCAGATCACCAATGTGATCAGAATACCCGTCAGAATTGCCATCCGGATCTGGGTATCTGATGCCCCATCCCCCGCCTGTGCAGCCATATAACGAACTGCCATAATCGTCGCAAAATTACCAAGAGCTACAAAAGACATATCGATGTTGCCTGTAATAAAACAGAACATAACACCAAGCGTCATGATTCCATACTCAGGAAACTGCATGGCGATACCATTCCATGTATCTCCGGTCCACAGAACCTTGCCTTTGGTAATCGAGAAAAAGATCAAAACCACAACCAGCATAAACAGCAGCATCACTGTATACTGATTTTTATTTGCAAACTGTTTGACTTTCATCATCCCCACCTCCGTTATCGGCTCTGTCTCTTGGCCTGTACGGCTGAAATCGTAATACCAATCAAAATTATCAGTCCGTTAAAGAAATCCTGCCAATAGGAATCAATGCCGACCAGCAGCATACTGTTAGAAACAACCGTAATGATCCCGATCGCGCAGATTGTTCCGAATACAGAACCCTCGCCTCCGAAAATACTTGCACCACCGAGGATAACAGCAGGAATGATTGTCATCTCCTTGCCAACCATCGCCTTGGGAATAGACTGTCTTGCCAGGCAGACACGTACCATGCCGATAAATCCTGCCAATGCGCCAACTACAACATAAAGAATAAACTTCGTCCGCTTCACATTATATCCGGCTCTCTCTGCAGAGGTCTCATTTCCCCCAATTGCATAAAGTGCCCTGCCAAACATCGTCTTTCTGAGAACAAAAGACGTAACAGCAATCATGATCACGAGGAACAGAATCGATGTCGTCATGGTGGAACGCTGTCCCTGGGAATTAAATACCTCGAAGAAATAACTCTCACCTAACGCACGGAAGGATGCCGGAAGAGTCGAAGTAATTTCCTTCATCTGGAAAAGGCCCATGGTGAGTCCGGTGAAAAATGTCTGCGTTCCAAGTGTGACAATCATTGTATTCAATTTAAAGTTGGCGATAATCCAGCCGTTAAAGGCTCCCAGAATTGCGCCAAAAAGTATAGCCAGGAGAAAGCCTGCAAGAGGATTCGTCTTGCACCATCCATTGTTCACGCAGATCGTGGTCGATGCCGAATAGGCAAAAGCCGCAATCGCCGGAAAGGACATATCAAACCCTCCGGAGATCATAACGATCAGAGAAATCAGGGCAAACATCCCATCTACAACCATGCCTCTTAAGATTGTAACCATAGTTGTAGGTTCAAACAGCTGTCCCTTGGACACAATCTGTACCCCGACCATCAGAACGATTAGAACCAGAAAAATATAAAACTCCGTCCGTTTTATCAGACGTTTCCAAGTACTCTTGCTCATACCAGCTGCCCCCTCAATGAATGATTTCCGTGATATTCTGTTCCGTGAAGTCTGTGCCGTCCAGCTCTCCGACGATTCCGCCATCCTTCATGACAATGACACGATTGCAATTTTCTACGACCTCCGGAATATCATCTGAGATAATGATCACAGCAAGCCCATTGTTTGCCAGACCATGTACCAGATGATGAATATCCTGCTTGGCACCAATATCTACACCTACTGTTGGGCCATTCAGTATCAAAATGTCCAGGTCATTGTTCATCCACTTTGAGAGCACGATTTTCTGCTGGTTTCCACCAGAAAGCGTCTGTGCATACTTATGTGCATCATCTGTCGCGATAGAAAATGTCTTCACCCACTTTTCAGCCTCTGCAAATAAACGCTTATGGTTCAAAAAGCCTCGGTGAGATACCTTGTTTAACGATGCAAGCATAATATTATCTGCAATCGGCTGGCGCATACACAATCCTTCTGTCAGCCGGTCCTCCGGGACATAGCCGATCCGCAATTCCTTTGCCCTGACCGGAGAGGTAATCCTGACTTCTTTCCCATTCAGACGAATCGTTCCGGATTCAGGTTTCATAAGTCCAAACAGACTCATCGCAAGCTCCGTACGCCCAGATCCGAGAAGTCCGGTGATCCCAAGGATTTCCCCCTTGTGCAGGGAAAAATTGATATCGTGGTAATATCTTCCAAGATTCAGATCTTCTACCTCGAGCACTGGATCCTTGCTGATATTCTCCGGCACAAAGGGCTCCGGACGAATCCTTCTTCCTGTCATGTAATAGGAAAAATCGTCCCTTGTCAGCTCAGCTGTAGGTCCCTCAAATACATTTTTTCCATTCCTCATGATGCAGACATCATCGGATATTTCGAAAATCTCATCGACCTTATGGCTGATAAACATGATTGCAATTCCCTCTGCCTTGAGTTGCCGCACTGTCTTGAAAAGAGCATCTACCTCACGCTTGGTCAGAGCAGTTGTAGGCTCATCCATGATAATCAGTTTTGCATTAAACAACAGTGCGCGACAGATGGCCACCAGCTGCTTATCTGCAACACTCAGTTCTCCCATTTTGGCATCCAGATCAATCTTGTAACCAATTCTGGACAACGCTTCTCTGGCGGTATCATCCCAGCGCTTCTGATTCACGATTTTTCTTCGCGCAGTGATCTCAGAGTTGATCGCCAGATTTTCCCGAACCGTCAGATTCGGAAAAATAGACAGGTCCTGATAAATAACCTGGATACCGAGTCTGGTTGCTTCAGCCGGTGTGATATGATCCAGCTTCTGATCCTCAAAAATCACTTCTCCCTCATCTCTTATGTACACACCGGAAATCACCTTGACCAGCGTGGATTTTCCACATCCGTTTTCTCCTGCCAGACACATAACCTTTCCCGGACGTATATGGAAATTTACGTGGTCCAGCGCATGAACACCCGCAAAGGATTTGCAAATCCCGGTCATCTGAAGTAAATATTCTGCCATACCACTGCGCTCCTTCTATTGTTTCTTCTAAAAGCAAGGGGCGGGAAAGCAAGCCTTCCCTGCCCCTTTCGATGTACTTTCCTGTATGTCATATGACAAATTCAGAGCCGTATGACATACCGAATGATCTAATTTCAACTGCAGGCTTCAGAATCCGAAATCGTCTACATTGTCTGTTGTAATTGCAATTGCGCCATCACCTACGATCACCTTATCGTTCAGCTTAACGGATTCATATCCTTTCTCTCCAAGATCAGCGCCATCCTCAATCTTTTCGCCGTTGTACAGCTTTACAGCCGTATTCAGCATAACCTTCGCGGAAATTGCAGGATCCCACAGACCTACGCTCTGGAGTGTTCCATCCTCGAGATAATCCTTCACCTCACTGGGCATAGCAACTGAAATGGCAAATACCTTACCCTGAAGTCCAAGCTCCTGGATTGCACGTGCTGCTCCTGGTGCATCGAAGGATCCTGTTCCCAGGATGCCCTTCAGATTCGGATATTTCTGCAGCAGCTGCTTGGTGAGCTCATAAGCCTTTTCTGCATCGGAATCATCTGCAACTCTCTTGTCTGCTACAAGCTCCATCTTCGGATATTTCTCCTGCTGTCTTTTAACAGCAGCGTCTGCCCAGTTGTTCTGTGACTCCATTGTCATGGAACCAACCATGGTAATGTACTGGCCTTCCTCACCCATGGACTTGGCGAGCTGATCCATAAGGAATCCGCCCATGCCCTCTTCATCAAATGCTTCAACATCGTAGTCAATATTCTCCATGCCAGAAGCTTCTGTTGAAATGACAATAATGCCTTTATCTCTGGCTTCCTTACAGATTGCTTCGCACGCATCCGGATCATTAGGCGAGAAACAGAGGATATCAACGCCCTGGTTTACAAGGTCTGTCATGATCTGTACCTGCGCAGCCGCATCGATCTCTGTCGGTCCCTTGTAGATCACATCATAACCGGTATCCTTGGACCACTCCTCAACACCTTTCTGTACATAGTCCCACCATGCCTGCCCCATAACCTTTGGTACAAAGGCGATGGTCGGCTTGTCACCGGTCTCGGCTTCTTTCACCTCAGCAGCTGCTTCAACAGCAGAAGTTGCGGATGTCCCTGCCGTCTCCGTTGCGGCAGAGCTGCCTGACGCACTACCAGATCCGGAAGATGCGTTCGATGTGCCCTGTGACGATGAACCGCACGCACCGAACGTCAGGATCATTGTGGCTGACAATAAACTGACCAGAAGTTTCTTTTTCATTTCTTGTTCCTCCTCATACATATAATTACGTTCATTCTGCCCCATGCAGAATAAATCGTTCCGCACCTGAAAGTCGTCTGATTGTGCCAGATATCTTGTGAAACAGACTTCCTGCCACGTTCTTCAACGATCTTCTTTCTGTTTATAATTTAACTTCCGGTAAACTTTTTATAAATTCAATTTTTTTATCAGATTTGTCTTTTTTTCATCTGCACATTGTGCACAGAAAAAAAAGACCTGATACCGTGTCTTATTACATAAGACCGATACCAGGACCACTCCTGAATCAATCAATTGTACAGGCATACAACACAATACTTACAGATATGGAATCGGCTTCTGATAGTCACCAATCGTATCCGCTGTAAGAATGCTGACAGGGTTTTTGATCCATGGCCGGATCTTTCTTCCCTTTGCCAGCTGATCCGCACTGTTTATCGCACTCACAGCTTCAAACTCTGGATCCTGAACAATAAAACCGCTCAGACTTCCCTCCTTCAAAAGTCCGACCGTCTCCTCATCAGCCTCTCCAATCCCGATCACATATACCTTTCCACTTCTTCCAGATCTCTTAACTGCTTCAATTGCTCCAGCTGCCATATTGTTGTCCTGGCAGTAAATCAAGGACAAATCCGCATACTTTTGCAGCAATTCTTCTGCACAAGTTTTTGCCTGTTTTCTGTCCCAGTTGGCTGAAAGAATTTCCTCAATCTGTATTTCAGGTTTGTCACGCAATTCATCAATAAAAGCCTGTGTACGATAAATCTGCGGATCCGTTCCGGCAGACCCTTCAATAATAGCTGCTTTGCCGCCATCCGGCAGAAGAATGTCTGCCAGCTCCGCTGCCAGCACACCCTCTTCTGAAGAACTTGCCCCCACATAGGTATCAATATAGACAGATGAATAGGCGTCAACCTTCATATTCAGATTGATCACAGGTATCCCCACAGAAGATGCGTCCTTCAGTGACTCCAGGATCGACTTGGAATTAACCGGAGATATGATCAATGCATCCACCCGGCGTTCAATCATGTTTTCAATCTGACTATTCTGCAGTTCCGGGTCCCAATCCGCGTAATTCCACAAAATCCGAATATTTTTGACCTCTGCCTGCTCTGTCATCAGCTTCTGCAGACGAACCTGATAGGATGCCTGATCT
>JAJGAH010000007.1 GCA_020844525.1 Eubacterium sp. | reverse complement strand
CCCAGGCATTGAAGCAGGCATTAACGACCTATGGATTTACGGCTGCCTTCGGCGGCGGCAGAAGGGATGAGGAGAAGTCCCGTGCGAAGGAGCGGATCTTCTCCTTCCGGAATTCCGCACAGGCCTGGGACCCGAAGAACCAGCGCCCCGAGATGTGGAAGCTCTACAACACCCAGATCAACAAGGGCGAGAGCATGCGGGTTTTTCCACTTTCGAACTGGACAGAGAAGGATATCTGGCAGTACATTCAGCGGGAGAATCTGGAGATTGTCTCTCTCTACTATGCCAAGGAGCGCCCGTGTATTGAGCGGGACGGCAATCTGATCATGGTGGATGACGACCGCATTGTGCAGAAGCTGCAGCTGAAGCCGTCCGATATCATGCACAAGAAAATACGTTTCCGCACATTGGGCTGCTATCCGCTGACCGGTGGCTTCGAATCAGAGGCGGATACACTGGATGCGATTGTGGAGGAAACCCTTGGTGCGGTGGAATCCGAGAGAACCAGCCGTGTCATTGATCATGACGGGGCGGCGAGCATGGAAAGACGGAAGAGAGAGGGGTATTTCTAAGATGAGCGGATTACTGAAGTTTATTACCTGCGGAAGTGTAGACGATGGAAAATCAACCCTGATCGGTCATCTTCTCTATGATGCCAAGCTGATCTATGCGGATCAGGAGGAGGCACTGAAGCTGGATTCCCGTGTGGGGTCCAGGGGCGGAGAGATCGATTACTCTCTTTTGCTGGACGGTCTGATGGCGGAGAGAGAACAGGGCATCACGATCGATGTGGCGTACCGGTATTTTACAACGGACAGAAGGAGCTTTATCTGTGCGGATACGCCAGGCCATGAGGAATATACGAGAAACATGGCCTGCGGCGCGTCCTTTGCGGAGCTTGCCATCATTCTCCTTGATGCGACCAAGGGGGTTCTCGTACAGACCAGACGGCATGCAAGGATCTGTGCCCTGATGGGCATCCGGTACTTTGTGTTTGCTGTGAACAAGATGGACCTTGCCGGATATTCGGAAGAACGCTTTCGGGAAATTGAGAAGCAGATTGAAGAGCTTCGCGAGGAACTTGGTCTGTACAACATTGTGATTATCCCGGTTTCGGCCACCGAGGGCGACAACATCACGAAGCGCTCAGAGAATATGGACTGGTACAAGGGACCTGTACTGCTTGATTACCTTGAGACTGTAGATACCGGGGATGAGGATGAGGCCGGGCGTGGCTTTTATATGCCGGTGCAGAGAGTCTGCCGTCCGAATCATGAATTCCGTGGCTTTGAGGGACAGATTGAGCATGGCTCCGTTCATATCGGGGACAGCGTGCGGTCACTGCCAAGCGGTGAGGAGGCACATGTAAAGAGCATCTTGTGGGCGGACCGGAAGGTGGCTCAGGCAGGGACCGGACAGCCCGTCACGATTCAGCTGGACCGGGAGGTTGACGTGTCCCGTGGCTGTGTCATTGAGTCCGGCACAAGTCTGCGGGCGGCAGATTCCTTTGAGACAGAGATCCTGTGGATGGACGATGAGGCGCTGACCGTTGGAAAGAATTTTCTGGTCAAGCTTGGAACGAAGCAGATACCAGGCATCGTAACCTCCATTGCCTATTCGATCGATGTGAATACGGGAGCTCATAAGGAGACCTCTGTTCTCCGTAAAAATGAAATTGCTATTGTCACTATCGCCGTGACAGAGCCGGTCATCGCGGCGCCCTTCGGGGATTACCGGACGATGGGCGAGCTGATTCTGATCGACAGAATCAGCAATATGACTTCAGCCTGCGGTGTAATTCGTACGCTTGGCAGCGGGAAAAAGAGAACGCCGCATGCAGACCGCAGCTCAAGAGCAGCGCTTAACTGGCAGACACCGGCAGTGATTGAATTCAATCCAAAGACTGACGGTACCGATATCGATGCGATTGCAGAGGCGGAGTACATGCTGGTCAGAAACGGCCGGCACACCTATCTTTATCAGCCGGAGCCGGGAGAGGATTATGTGAAGGTGGTGTCTCATCTCTATAATGCGGGTCTGATCGTCCTTCTGGTGACTGGAGGCGAGGAGAAGACAGATGATGCACTTGCGTCTGACGAGCACTACAAGACATGGAGTGCTATTCGTGGTGAAGGGGATGCTTCGCCGGAGAACATTTATTCCAGAATCTTCCGGATCACGACAGCCGGGATGACGATGGAGAATGATAACTGGATCATATGATGCAAGGGTCAAAAGATGTATGTTTATGAAATTGTCTTGAAATTCTCACGGTTTCGACAAGCAAGAAGTACTACGGTTCTTCAATTTTGCTAAGAGCGTTCAGAAAAAGTCAAAACTCGCTGCATTCTGCAGCTCAGACAGTTGACTTTTTCTGAACAACGCAAAATCTCATCACCAAGTACTTCTAGCATGTCTGCAAATGTTCGAATTCCAAGACAATTCCCCATACATTTTTTTCCTGGCCAAATATCATATGGTCAAGAACATCGTAGTATAGATATTTTTGAAAATATTGAGCTCATAGCAATGCAGCAAAAGGCAGGAGAGCATCCGAAAAGGATTTCTATCAGGAAAGGATCTGCATCAGATCATCCTTCGTGATGGTGCTGCTTGCCAGAGATTCGCCGCTCAGGATCTGGTCCGCCAGGTCCTTTTTCCGTTTCTGCATCTCCAGAATCCGATCCTCCATGGAGTTGCGGATGATCATCTTGTAGACGGTCACGACACGCTTCTGTCCGATTCTGTGGGCACGGTCTGTGGCCTGGTCCTCTGCGGAGGTGTTCCACCATGGGTCATAGTGGATGACGACGTCTGCCCCTGTCAGGTTCAGGCCGGTCCCGCCGGCCTTCAGGGAGATGAGGAAGACCGGGATATCCGGGTTCTCATTGAATTCACGCACCAGACGGATTCGCTCTTCCTTACGGGTGGCACCGGTAATCTCAAAGAAGGGGATTTTCTCCCGGATCAGGTCCTCCCGCAGCAGAGACAGCATGGATGTAAACTGCGAGAACAGGAGAGCGCGGTGCCCGGAATCGGTCAGCGAATGGATCAGGTCCAGGACAGCCTCCCGCTTGGCGGATTCACCGTCATAGTCCTCATAGCACAGGGACGGGTCACAGCAGATCTGCCGGATCCGCGTGATTGCCGCAAGAATTTCGAGTTTGCCCTTGCGGAAATCCTCATCGGTCTTCTCTGCAAGGTCCCGTTTCATCCGGAGAACCTCCGCGTCATAGAGCTTCTGCTGCTTCTTGCCCATCTGCACGTATCGCACTTCCTCCAGCTTCTCCGGCAGGTCCTTGAGCACATCCTTCTTGAGACGGCGGAGAATAAACGGGGAGACCATCCGCTTGAGCTGTTCTGCTGCCTCCTCGTCGCCGCCTGCAATCGGCTGTTCAAAGGTATTGTGGAACTGGTCATAGTGATACAGAAAACCGGGCATCAGATAATCGAAAATGGACCACAGCTCTGACAGACGGTTTTCGATCGGGGTACCGGTGAGCGCAAAGCGCGTTGCAGCGTGGATCAGCTTGACGGACTTGGAGGCCGCTGTTCCCGGATTTTTGATGTACTGTGCCTCATCGATCACCTCATAGTGGAACCTCAGGTCCTCATATTCGGCGATATCGCGTTTCAGCAGATCATAGGAGGTGACAATGACGTCGTAATCGGCGTAGTCTTTGAGCATTGCTTTACGCTCCAATGCAGTCCCTGCAATGACCTTCGTGCGAAGGGCCGGTGCAAAGCGGTGCAGCTCCTCCTCCCAGTTGTAGATCAGTGATGCCGGGCTGATGATCAGGCTTACGCGTGAGGGGGCGTCTTCACTGGTCGGTACAGGCCGGTTGTCCTGTTCTGCTTCTTCTTTTGATGCCAGCAGGACTGTGATGACCTGAAGGGTTTTTCCAAGCCCCATTTCATCTGCGAGGATACCGCCGAAGCCGTACTGGGCAAGCACGCGCAGCCAGCGATAGCCATCCTTCTGATATTTGCGGAGCGTTCCTTCCAGGGACTTTGGCACATCAAAGTCTGCATCCTCCACTGTTTTGAATTCCTTGACCAGATGCTTGAAGCGCCGGTCTCTTACGGCGTAAAGATCCTCAGACGTCTCCAGCATCCGGTCCAGATATAATGCGCGATAGGCAGGCAGCTGCAGCTTGCCTTTTACAAATTCCTTCAGTGGGATCTGCAGGATCTCCAGCATCTTGTTGAGCTCTTCCACGGAATCGTTCTGGTCCAGTTTCAGCAGGCTGCCGTCCTTCAGGCGGATGTATTTTTTCTTCCGGCGGTACTGGAAGAGAATCTCGTCTTCCGTGAGATCCTCGGAGGAGACGGAGAGATCCAGCAGATTGCTCTCTACATTGACGCCGACCTTGACGGGCAGTCTGTGACGGATTCCAAGGCTGCGGAACTGCGGCGTCATGCGTACCTCGCCATAGTCCATCAGCTCCGAAATGCCATGGTCCAACAGCTCAAAGAGGGCGTCATCATCCTTTTCAGTGTACAAGAGCTTCAGGTCCGGATCAAAATTGTGGAAATAGCGCTGTGCAATTGTACTGTAAAATTCTTCCTTACTGCGGTCGCGATAAGTCGGTACCAGCGTCATATTTTCGAGTCCTGCATAGATGGCATCCGTGACGGAAAAGACCTCCTGTCCGTAGGCCGCCTCCAGATGGCAGATCAGCGTTTTCCTGTCGTAGTCCAGGTAGGCGGTGAATTCCGGTTCCGGAGGAATAACGCTCTGGATCTTTGCTGCGTCCTTTTCGTGAACCTCAGCGATTTTCCGGAGATTCGGCAGCACATCATGGTAAAACCGGGCCAGGTTTTTACGCCCGATGACGAGGTCGATTTCGTTATCTTGCGCGCTCTGATTCAGAAGCTTCAGATTTCTTGTCGCTTCCGTTGTCAGGCGGTTCAGCCAGGGCTCATCGTAATAATACAGGTGTTCCATACCGTTGATCGTATGGGGAAGATAGCTGGTCAGATGAATGCCGTTGATATTTCCATAGGTTTTATCCTTTACAGGGGTGATGCTGATTACGGCGGACATATCCTTGTCACGCAGACGTATCGTTTTCTTACCATCCTTTGCAGAGAACTGCTTGTCCCACAGCTCGAAGGGGCGGTCGCCGATCAAATCGGCAAAGCGGTCCAGCCGTGTGCCGAACAGAGGCAGGTTTACATCTGTATCCAGTTTATTGTTATCGGAATAGCCGTACATTTTCTGTGCTGTGTAGATCCGGTATTCGCGCTGGTCCTCCAGGGCGTCCTCGATAAAGTGATACCAGGAACGGCTTTCCTCGTCCTTCAGATAGTCTTCGCCGAGCTGCAGCATCGTGGCACTTCCGAAGCGCGTGCGTTCCCTGTGCTGCATCTGCGTAAGAAATTCGCCGAGGTTCTTGATTTTGTAGAGTCTGCCTGCTCCGATATAAAAGGTTGCGGAGAGCAGTGAATCAGCCTCCAGCTCCAGACGGGGCTCCAGAGTGAGATTCTCCGCAGACCGCAGAGAGGTATCCTGATTCTTCCCGGACATTTCTGGTGTTCCGGCTGTAGAAAATCCGGTGAGAAAGCCTTCTGCTTCGTAGCTGGAAGCGTCTCCAAGTTCATGCTTATGCAGATAATCCTCCAGAAGTATCAGAACGGCAAGCTCATGGGCGCAGAGCTTCCGCGGGTTTTCTGTGGGATAACCCTCAGAATAGCGGCAATCCCAGTTCATACACTGGGAGGTAAGAATCTTGTTCTGGTCAAAAAGCAGTGTGACTCTAAACGGTCCATCACTTCCCTCGAATCTGGCAGATGCCTGTCCGACCATCGGAGACATGGATGAAGAGTTATCAGAATGCTGCAGGTATCCGGTGCTGACGTTGAATTCGGTGATGCGTGTGTCAGGAGTGCTTTTACGGTTTTGGCGTGGTCCCCATCCTCGTGTGCGTGAGCCGGTGGTTCCGGATTGTCTTTCCGGATATGCAATTTCCTCTGCCTGATACAATAGGGCGCTGGAGATATTCAGATGCTGACGGAATTTCTCCGGATGGAAATAGTGATAGTGATCCGGCTTGTAGGTAGCTGTCTGTTCCTGATCTGCATTGGCCTCACGATCCCGCTTGTTTTCTTCCTGAAGGTTCTGAAACTTCTGCATGACATCCCGGATATCAACGACGCGTTCTCCGGCGAGGCTGCTCTTTTTGCCATGGGCTATGATATTTCCGTCCTGGTCCATAATGTCGTAAACATCCGCCGTTTCAACGGGCGTCTGCTGGGTGCGGGTGTCTGGCCGGGCACTTCCACTGCGATTTGAGCCAGACGCAGCATCATCGTGTATCTGAGAAGAAGCAGTACTGTCATGATCGGATTTTGCATTTGATTCCTCATTGACGTATAGCTTGCCATATTCATTTTCAATTGCCAGAAGCACGGCCGCCTCATGCTTGCAGGCATTACCCTGTTCGGCATAGGGGCAGGTACAGGACATGTCTTTGATGTACTGACCCGTCGCCCGGATCTGCACATGGTAATTCCTGCTGCCACGGACGGTGGCATCATAGAGGTCTATGTAGGGATCATGCGGATCCTCGGAATCGGAAAGCTTTTTGGCTTTTCCGGCATTGTAGTAGGCTTTTCCCCTGCTCAGAATGTTCTGTGTAAACAGACTTCTCCAGCTCTTCATGTATTGGCAGCTCCCTTATTTATTGCAGACGATGAATCGTTTTCATACAGACTTATTGATACGCTTTGATTCTCTGAATCAGATTGCATTATATCAGAAGTGATGAGATTTGCATACTTTATCATATGTTTCCCGGAAGGATGGATTGATAAGAACGCAGGGCTTTTATGGCCCGCTTGCCGAGTGCTGACTTGTTGTATCAAAGATAATATCTGGGAATGGAAATGATTTCGAATTCATAGTGCTCTGCCGATAAACACAGTGTATACTATGCTTGTATGTGCTTCTTCGGTATGCTGAATGACGAAGAAAAATATAGTTTTATAATGTATAATCGCATAATGTTGGGGCAAAATGTAAGCGCTAAAGAAATTGTCTTAAAATTCGAACATTTGCAGACATGCTAGAAGTACTTGGCGATGAGATTTTGCGTTGTTCAGAAAAAGTCAACTGTCTGAGCTGCAGAATGCAGCGAGTTTTGACTTTTTCTGAACGTCTTTAGCAAAATTGAAGAGCCTTAGTACTTCTTGCTTGTCGAAACCGTGAGAATTTTAAGACAATTTCAAATGCGCACATCTTTTGACCCTTACATCAGTATATTTTTTAGATTGGAAAATGAAACTGGGGAGGAAATGAAATGGGAACACCACAGCCGCTCAGTACGGTTACGATTGCGCCGGAGGAGCTCCGGGAAGACAGAAAAAAATGCAAGAAGTATGATCAGTGCGGCCTCGGGGAGAAGGCTGTCTATATCGGAGGGGCTTTGACACCGCGGAAGTTTTATATTCCGTATGCACAGCTGACGCATGTTTACAAGCGTGTAGCCGTGAGCAAGGGCAGCGGAAAGGCATTCCTCACACCGATTCTGTATCTGGTGTTCCGCTATGAAAACGGCCAGGAGAAGCAGTGCAGCTTCCGTTATCTGAATGATGCGGACGCCCTGCTCACAGAGCTGGAGCATACCCATCCGGAGATTTCACTGAAAAGTCCGAAGAGCGAGGCCGCGGACAGAGAAAAGGCGGAGCGGGCGGCAAAGCTGGAAAAGGCAGAGTTGCAGGGAGAGGCAGCCCATGCAGTCCGCCAGCTGGAGAAGGCAAAAGAAGTGCTGCATAAGCGTCCGGGACTCTCACAGGAGCTGATCGCCAGAGCCAGAATCAAGAGGAGCTGTGACCTGATCAAACCCGGCTGGCAGGTCCTGGCAGGGCTGATTCTGATAGCGGGAATCGTCTGTATCGCTGTCGCTGTAGCAGGACTTCGGTTTGGTCTTTCGAAGATGACCGCGCTGATGCTGATTCTGATCGGTGCAGCGGCTGTATTTATGATGATGAACAGCAGGGTACTTCCCACGCCCGGCAGAAATCGGAAAAAAGCGGACAGGGAGTGGAAGAAGGCACTGGACAATATGCAGCATCATATCAACAGCTATCCTGGATTTCCCCTTCCGGCCTGCTATGCCCACCCGATCGTCTGTGACCGCATGATCCGGATTCTGAAGGAGCAGAGGGCTGTGGATCTGGAAGGCGCCATGGCTGTGCTGAAGGAAGATCTGAAGGGCATGGACCATACCGTCGCGCTGGACAGGCAGGATTATGATGAGGTAATCCGGATCAAGCCGTTGTTCCTCGTATCGGATTATCGGTAAAATTGTCGGTGACAGGTTTGAATGCAGGGCTTTCGTGCATAAATTTTGCTGCCACATCATTTGTTTTGCGTAAACCGCATTTATCAATGTAAAAATTTGAAGTATAAAAGAATTAACCGAAAAAAATACGGAAATGTACACTTTTCCCAGCCGTGTACCAAAAATAACACTGCGATCTGAGGTCGGAAAGCTAAAAATCTCAAAAATAAAGAAAGTATAAAAAAAGGATTATTTTTTTAGAAAAACTTGGTATAATGGAAATTAATTAAATGTTCCACGTTACCACAGTAAAGTGAAACGGCAATCTGCCGGAATATCGTGGGCGGAAAAGGAGAAGCACTATGGTCACTTTTATCATCGGTCTTGCGATCCTTTTCGTGGGCGGCGCGCTCTACGGAAAGTTCTGCGAGACAGTCTTCGCACCGGACGATCGTGAGACGCCTGCCTATGCAAAGCAGGATGGAGTCGATTATGTCCCCATGAAGACATGGAGAAATTCCCTGATCAACCTTCTGAACATCGCAGGAACCGGTCCCATTCTCGGCCCGATTCAGGGAATTCTGTTTGGCCCGATTGCCTTTCTGGCGATTCCGATCGGAAATGTCATCGGCGGATCCATGCATGACTATTTCTCAGGCATGATCTGCACCAGGGACGGCGGCACACAGATGCCGGACTTCGTAAAGAACTACACAAACAAGGTAGTCTTCTGGCTGTATGACATTTTTATCTGCATCCTTCTGCTTCTGGTAGGTGCGGTATTTATCTACACTCCGGGTGATATTGCGACCACTCAGGTATTCGGATGGAGCGGCGCTCCGACGGATCCGACCACATGGATTGTGTATGCAGTGATCTTCGTATACTATCTGATTGCCACGGTATTTCCGATTGATAAGATCATCGGACGTGTATATCCGATCTTCGGAATGATCCTGGTATTTTCCGCAGTAGGTATCTTCGTTGCGATCTTTGCAAGACAGTATCCGCTGACAGAGCTTTGGGGAAGCTGGAATACCGCAACAGCAGCCGGAGCGGGCTTTGACTATGGCGCTTACTTCAGCACTGGTCATTTCATCCCGATCTTCTTCGTTACAGTTGCCTGCGGTATCCTTTCCGGATTCCATTCCACACAGACTGCCCTGATCTCCCGTACGATCGAGAGTGAGAAGGAAGGACGCATGACCTTCTACAACATGATGATCGTGGAGGGCTTCATCGCAATGTGCTGGGCTGCCGGTGCCATGGCTATGATCAACCTCGGTGCGGCAAACGGCGGTGTTACAATGCAGCAGGTGGACGGCGTATGGTCCTTCTTCGGCATGGTGAACGGTGAGCTGACAAAGATCAGCGCTACCTCTGTCGTCGGTATCCTCTGCAAGAACGCACTTGGTCCGGTCGGCGGTATCATTGCTCTGATAGGTGTCATCGTACTTCCGATTACTTCTGGCGATACAGCGCTTCGTGCACTTCGTCTGACGCTTTCCGATACCTTCCATCTGAAACAGGATACCAATGGAAAAAGGATTGGTCTTGCGCTTCCGGTATTCGCACTTGTAGCGGTTATTCTGATATGGGCGAAATTTGATTCCAACGGATTCAATGTTCTCTGGAGATACTTTGCTTGGTCCAACCAGATGATTTCCCTGTTCGCACTTGCAGGCATCGCGATCTGGATGATGATTCAGAAAAAGTCAAAATTTGTGTGGATGCCTCTGATTCCGGGTGCCTTCTATGCATTTGTCACCTGCTCGTTTATTATGAACGCCAAGATTGGATTCAACCTTCCGTGGCCGGGAGCATATGGCGTTGGTGCAGCATTTACCATCGTTTATCTGATCGTCATTGTTATGGCCGGCAAAAAGAAGGCTGTAGCGAGCGCTGCGGCATAACAGAGAGCAGAAATCTGTGCGGAACGCCTGTGATCTGCATTTGAGAGGGCGCATGTGCGGCCCTTTCGTGAGAACGGAACAGGTTGTGTTCGTATCAAGAGTACAGGAGAATATGTGAATATGAGGGGGACAGTCGACAGATTTTCTGCCGTGCTGTTCCCTTTTTACTGCATAAGCAGTTTTGAGCTGTGGAGTGTCTGCCTGTGGTCAGGATAGGAGCTGGTTTGTTCCCGTGATTTGTGCAGAGATATGATTTGTATCGGGGATAATGAGGTATCGCGTTTGGCGCATGGGGTATATGACAATAGTGGGTTTTCTGGAAAAAGGAGTATGAAAATGGCAGAAACAGAGATGATGGATTTTTTGAAAAGAGAAGGGGTGTCTGACCGTATTCTCTCTGAGGTCAGTTACTTCAGGACATATTATAAGCTGAGTCCGGATATGGAGCGCAGGGTACCGGACCCGATGTACCACTATTACGGCACTGATGTGTGGGAAAAGGCGCTGTCCTCCCTGCTGGTCGGAGAACATCTGCTTCTGGCCGGTCCGAAAGCAACCGGTAAAAATGTGCTTGCGCAGGACCTTGCAGCGGTCTTTCACAGGCCGGAGTGGGACATTTCCCTCTATATTAATACGGACGCGGCATCGCTGATCGGAGCGGACACCTTTGAAAACGGGGCGGTCCGGCTCCGCAAGGGCCCGATTCTCAGAGTGGCCGAGGAGGGCGGATTCGGTGTGCTGGATGAAATCAATATGGCCAGAAATGAATCCCTGGCTGTGATGCACGCTGTTCTCGATTTCCGTCGTGTCATTGATGTGCCGGGCTATGACCGCATCAGCCTGAATGAAGCTTCCCGTTTTATTGCAACGATGAACTATGGCTATGCGGGTACACGAGAGCTGAATGAAGCCCTGGCCTCCCGTTTTCTGATCATACAGATGCCGGTCATCAGTGAAGAAAACCTGAACAAGCTGATCCGGGACAAATTCCCGACGATCCGGGAGGAGTACGCGGCGCAGTTTTCTCAGCTTTTCCACGATATCCGCAGAAAATGTGAGGGAGGTGAAATATCCACAAAGGCGCTGGATCTGCGTGGATTGATGGCATCCATCAATCTGATCAGTCATGGACTGAAGGCAGTGGATGCCATCGAACTTGGTATCGTGAATAAGTGCTTCGATGAGTATGAGCGGCAGCTGGTCAAGGACATGATTACGGTGCGTTTTCCGGCAGATCTCACGAGGGATAAAATTTTTACTGATTAAGTTCGGATCTTCAGAAGTTCGTATCGTCGCAGATATTGAGAACTATGTGGGGCATACAGCAGGTGTCACTATTCATAGTATGGATGTCCACTATATGAGCGCGGGCAGGAATTTCATAGACTATTTGTCAGAGCATTACCGGCTGTTCAAAGATTTATCCGGACGCAGCCAATGAAGTAAATGGCGAGGACTGTTTGACGAAGGCGCTTTAGCGCCTGAGGAGTTCCGCAGCAGCAAAGACAAGGATAAAGATTTGTTACAGCCGGTTTGCGAATGACGACAAGGCTATGAAATCCCTGCCAGAGCTTCATATGCATTATCGATATATGCGTTATGTGTACACGGAGGCAAGATGGAAATCTCGGAATTTGAGAAAAAACGCGCCGCGAACCTGATCTGGAACGGTGCAGAGAATTATGACATAGAACCCGGATTCCGTGTCTTTGACAGCGATGGCCGCGCTGATCTGTACTGGAACAGTATCGTTGGTGCAGTGCATAAGCACTATGACTGGAAAAAACTGGAGAATTTTTACAACACCTTTCATGAAAAGGTGGATCAGACAGCCTACGAAAGTCTGTTCTGGCTTGCCATGGAGAACTGCACGTTTCAGCGGGAAAAGGATGTGCGGCCGGTTTTTCCTTATCTCCGGCGGGAATACGCAAAGCGCCATTTAAAGGCTCTGGAGGGCAGTTTTTCTCTGGAGGATTCAGCAGGACAGCGGGTGCTTGCCGTGACACGGGGACATTTCCGCAGGGCACTGGGTGAAAACGAGGGGCTTCCGGATATTGTGGATGTCAAGCTGCTGAACAGCATTGAGGTCAGCGGCGATCTGGATACAGACCAGGTGATTGACCGGATTGCGGATACGCTGGAGACCTTCTTTACCTATCGTCGCCCTGGATCAGCGAAGCCTGTCCCAAGGGAGGAGAAAAAAAGTCCGTTTCTTCTGCTGTTCTTACGGAGACGAAAACGGGGACGCGCGCAGGATCTGGGGCCGGTTCGCCGGCTGGCCTTCGGATACGGGGAGCATCTGTCAGAATACGGCAGTGAGGTGCTTGACCAGAGCCATCTGCGTGTTTCCTTTGCAAAGTATTCGGCACAGACCGATGAGGGGCTGCGGGAATACATCACGGATTACTTCGGAAAGCCGCTGTACGATCAGAAGGTCGTCCAGAAAATGGAGAAGGAGTACTGTACCGGAAATCACACGGACGTGCGGCTCCATTTTACGGACGGCGCTTATGACGAGGAGATGCTGAAAAAAGGTTTCGCTGGAAAAATGCGCAAAGAGGCCATTGACCAGGCAAGGGAGAATGAAAAGGCTTATCAGGAAAATATCACACGGTACAATCTTTCGATCCTGCGGCTGACCAATCAGATCCGGAATTCCAGGCTGATGCGGATGGATGACCAGCAGGTAAAGTCCAATTCGGGACGACTCGATGCCTCTCTGATCTGGCGTGGACTGGAGCTGAATGACGATCGTGTGTTCCGAAAGGTGCTTCCGGGAAATACTGGAAATCTGACGGTCGATATCCTTCTGGACGCATCCACCTCGCAGGTACACCGTCAGCCCATTGTGGCGGCACAGGGCTACATGATTGCGGAGAGCCTGACCAGATGCGGGATCCCGGTCAGGGTGTATTCCTTCTGTTCCATGAATGGGTACACAGTTGTGAACATGTTCCGCGATTATAACGAGCCAAAGAAAAACAGAAACATTTTCCGGTATTTCACCACCGGGGCAAACCGGGATGGCCTTGCGATCCACCTTGCTGCCGGCATGATGAAGAACAATCCCGCAGAATACAGACTGCTGATCGTTCTCTCTGACTGCAAGCCGAATGATGCGGTGAAGGTGCGGACCTCCTCCGGTATTTACAAGGACTATGCAGGTTCGATGGGCGTGGAGGATACAGCGGCAGAGGTACACCGGACCAGGATGCAGGGAATCACGGTGCTCTGTGTGTTCACCGGGGATGAGAAGAGTCTGCCGTCCGTGCAGCGGATTTACGGCCGTCAGTTTGCCAGAATCCGTCAGCTGGATCTGTTTGCGGATACTGTAGGAAGTATACTGCAGACCTGCCTGCGCAATATTTGATAATATGGCTGACAGATATCAGCATTGAAAATATCATATGATAATATCGCTGAAAATATCATTGAAAGTTCATAAATGATGAAAGCGACTTCGGGCCAGGGGGCCATAAGCTCCCTGGCCTGAATTTTTTGTGGTCAGGGGAGCAATAAACTCCCCGGCCTGAATTTTTTTTGGTGCAGATTATAAAGAAACAGCCGCAATACCGGGGGTCACGGGCGGTACGGTAAATTTCATATTAAAATGACTAAAAAAGAGAATTCGTATCATGTGTTACGGCTTTGCAAAACAAAATCATGTATGATAGAATGCAAGTAAGACAATATAACAAATGTTAGATGTAATAAATTGTATACGTCTTTTTCCAGACAGGAGGATGTCTTATGAGCAGAGAATATTTACAGATTGAAAAGGTTTATGGAAGAGAAATTATAGATTCAAGAGGAAATCCGACCGTTGAGGCTGAGGTGACACTGGCAGACGGAACGGTTGGCAGAGGAGCATCTCCATCCGGTGCCTCCACCGGTGAATTTGAGGCGCTGGAGCTGCGGGACGGTGACAAATCCAAATTCGGTGGAAAGGGTGTATCAAAGGCCGTTGCCAATATCAATGAGAAGATTGCCCCGGCACTGATTGGCACTGATGCCTCCGATACCTATGCGGTTGACAGGATCATGATCACACTGGATGGCACAAAGGACAAATCTAACCTGGGTGCCAACGCCATTCTGGCGGTATCCATTGCGGCGGCAAACGCGGCAGCAAAATCTCTGGATCTTCCGCTGTACCGGTTCTTTGGCGGCGCAAACGCGGTGACACTTCCGGTACCGATGATGAACATTCTCAACGGCGGAGCGCATGCGACCAATTCCGTGGACACCCAGGAGTTCATGATCATGCCTGCCGGTGCGCCGTCCTTCCGTGAGGGACTGCGCTGGTCAACAGAGGTCTTCCACGCACTGCAGAAGCTGCTGAAGGAGGAGGGCAAGACCACCGCAGTAGGAGACGAGGGCGGTTTTGCACCGGACCTGTCCAGCGATGAGGACACCATCGAGCATATCCTGCAGGCAATCCGCAACGCAGGATATGAGCCGGGAAAGGATTTCGTCCTTGCGATGGATGCGGCTTCCTCCGAGTGGAAGAGCGAGAAGGGCAAGGGATTCTACCATCAGCCCAAGTCCGGAAGAGACTTCACTTCAGATGAGCTGATTGCGCACTGGAAGAGCCTGATTGAGAAATATCCGATTTATTCCATTGAGGATGGTCTCGATGAGGAGGACTGGGAAGGCTGGCAGAAGATGACCCGCGAGCTGGGCGGCAAGGTACAGCTGGTTGGAGATGACCTCTTTGTGACCAATACACAGAGACTGAAGAAGGGTATTGAGCTTGGCGCCGGCAATGCGATTCTGATCAAGCTCAATCAGATCGGTTCAGTCAGTGAGACACTGGATGCCATCCGCATGGCGCAGAATGCAGGAATGCGGGCAATCGTTTCCCACAGGTCCGGAGAGACAGAGGACACCACGATCGCGGATCTCGCTGTAGCGCTGAATGCGGGAGAGATCAAGACCGGTGCACCTTCCAGGTCGGAGCGTGTGGCGAAATACAATCAGCTGCTCCGCATCGAGGAGGAGCTGGGAGATGCCGCGGTTTATCTGGGAAAGGGTGCGTTTAACTTCAACAAGCGTGCCTGAGCATCAGGTGTGAAGAGCACTTTGCCACAGAAGCAGTAGAAAAAAGATGTACCAAGTGCCCCGGAAACGGGAGAAAGGTGAGATGAGAGATGCAGGAAAAAACAGGCGAGGTTTTTTCGATCGCGCGAGATAATGCTCCCGTTCCCGGGTGCACCATATCCAAAGAGGTATACAAGGGCAAGAACCAGATCAGCTATTTTTCCCTGGCGGCGGATACGGATATCAGCGCAGAGATTTATCCGTATTACAAGCTGATTCTCGTCGCAGAGGGCGATCTGGAGGTCTATGGAAGAGATGGATACCAGAGAGAGGCGGGCTCCGGAGAGGCGATTCTGACACACACAGACACACCTGTGGGGATGCGCTCGAAAAGCGGAGCAGTTTATACAGAGATATCCATTCAGAAGGAGGACGTTATGAATAGCGCAATCAAGGCCGGGGAGGTCTTTAAACTGGCGGATCTGGTTCCTTATCAGGACGGCAGAATTGTCAACATGGACGTAATCCATAATGACAAAATGAAATTCGTGGTGATGGCATTTGATAAGGGAACAGGGCTTTCCGAGCATGCCGCACCGGGAGAAGCTATTGTCTTCGCACTGGATGGCGAGGGCGTCATCGGATACGAGGGTAAAGAGCATCCGATCAAGGCGGGGGAGGAGTTCCATTTCGCCAAGGGCGGACTGCATTTTGTAAAAGCTACGGAGAAATTCAAGATGGCACTGCTGCTGACGCTGGACTGATCTGTACCTGAAATTGAAGAGTATATCAGAAATCCGGTGATGATAGCAGGATAGCAGGATGACATTGGCGCGCGGCTCATCCGCGCGCCGATGCCGTCTTCTGAGCAGATTGCAAGAGAAGAAAACCCTGCAGAGTTCATCTGACAGGGGCAACTCTTTCACACATACACCTTGCACACATACACATGGGAGAGTAGAAAATGTCAAAAAAAATAGATTTCTCAAAATCGGTATATGAGCTGGTAAAGGAGTATCCGGAGCTCTCCGGCATCCTGTCCGGAGTTGGCTTTACCGAAATTACCAAACCGGCGATGCTCAGTTCCGTCGGAAGGGTGATGACCATTCCTAAAGGAGCGAAAATGAAAAACATCTCCATGATGGATGTGGTGATGGCGCTCATGACGAATGGATTTGAAATCGAGGGCGAGATGCCGCAGCTGAAGATGCCCTGGGAGGAAGAGAAGAAGCCGGCGTCCGCAGGCATGACCGATGAGCGGACGGAGCTGCTCAAGGGCTATCTGAAGAGACTGGGCAGCGGGGAAGATCTCGAAGCGGTACGTGCCGATTTTGTAAAGAATTTCAAGGATGTGGATGCCTCTGAGATCATGAAAGCCGAACAGGACCTGCTGAAGGAGGGAACACCGCTTGGAGAAGTACAGAAGCTCTGTGATGTCCACTCAGCGCTGTTCCACGGTGTCACCCGCGAAGAGAAAATCGCCAATGCAGAGAAAGCGGTGCAGGAATCTCTTGCTGCAGGACAGGGCGCTGATGTTGCGAAGATGATGTCGGATGCGGCAGCAGATCCGGGAAACAAGAAGGAGATCGCAGGCATACTCGAATCCGTTCCGGGCCATCCGCTGCAGCTTTTTAATCAGGAAAACCAGGCGGTGGAGGCATTAATTGCAGAAGCCCGGGAGGCAATTGCAGGAAAGGATGTAAGCGATTTACTTCTGGCACGGCTTCGTGAGATTTCTGTACATTATGCAAAAAAAGGAGATCTTCTGTATCCGCATCTGAAGGCAAAGTACGACATTTCCGGCCCTTCCGATGTCATGTGGACGGTGGATGATGAGATCCGTGATGAAATCAGCAGCCTTGCCAGGGCGGGAAGCCATGATGACAGCTGGTACGACAGACTTTCAAAGGTATTGGACCGCGCCGAGGAGATGATCTATAAGGAAAAGAATATTCTCTTCCCGATCTGCGCGGTTAATTTTACCCAGGAAGAGTGGTATAACATCTATCAGGATTCCAAGGATTATGCGGAGATACTCGGGGTATCTTTCCCGAAATGGGAGGACGCAGAGCGGTCACTCGCAGAGCAGATGGATACTTCAGCTTCTGCAAAGTACGGAGAAGGTGAGGTGGTAATGCCGGGCGGCCATATGACCGTTCCGCAGCTCACCGCATTGCTGAATACGATTCCGATGGAGATCAGCTTTATTGATGCGGACAATATCAACCGCTTCTTTAACGAAGGACCCAAGGTCTTCAAGCGTGCCCATATGGCGATTGACCGGGAGGTGTTTTCCTGCCATCCGCCCAAGATTGAGCCGATGGTCCGCAACATCCTGGACAGCTTCCGTGATGGAAGCAAGGACAGGGTTCCGGTCTGGATGGAGAAGAATGGAAGAACGATGCTGGTAACCTACATGGCAGTCCGTGACAGGAAGGGAAGTTATCTGGGTGCCGTTGAGCTGGTTCAGGACATGGAATTT